>JANXXZ010000473.1 GCA_025350385.1 Bacteroidales bacterium | reverse complement strand
GCTCTCGACTCTAATCGACACTACTACCGACATTATCTGCTTTAAGGATGGGGAAGGCCGGTGGCTGAGGGCCAATAATGCCATGCTGGAAGCATTCAACTTATGCGATACTGATTACCAGTTTAAAAATGACGCTGAACTTGCACCACTAACTCATGAGGTTTACCTTGAATCATTGTTAAATTGTGATGATTCAAATGAGAAAGCCTGGCAAAATAATGGGATGATCGTAGTGGATGAAGTAATCCCGTCTCTCAGCGGGGAAAACCGCACCTTTGAAGTTGCCAAAACGCCCCTGTTCCACTCTGACGGAAGCCGTAAGGGCCTGGTGGTATTTGGCCGTGATGTTACGAAACGCAGGCAGACTGAGAATGACCTGAAGGAATCGCGTCAGCAGCTCATGGATATTATTGATTTCCTGCCCGATGCCACCTTTGTAATTGATAATGAAAAAAGGGTGATTGCCTGGAACAAGGCAATGGAAGAGATGACCGGGATAAACAAGGAAAGTATTATCGGGCAGGGTGATTATGCCTACTCGATTCCTTTCTATGGCAAAAGGCAGTCCCTGCTCCTCGACCTTATTGATACCGAGGATGAGGAACTTAAGGACAGGTACTTCAATGTTCAACGCATGGGCGATTCGTTACATGCCGAAATTTACGCACCCCAATTGTTTAACGGCAAAGGAGCATTTATAGCAAATGTTGCGGCCCCGCTTTTCGACAGTAAAGGGAAACGGGTGGGAAGTATTGAATCCATCCGCGATATTACCGGCCGCAAACAAACGGAACAGATCATTGAAAATGAACGTTTACGGCTCCGCACACTTATCAGAACCATTCCCGATTGTGTCTGGCTCAAGGACCCTGATGGAATTTACCTTTTATGCAATCCCACATTTGAAGCATTCTTCGGATCATCCGAATCCGAAATTATCGGGAAAACCGATTTTGATTTTGAATCACTTGAACATGCTGAAGCATACCGGAAGAGAGATAAGAAGGTGCTTGAATCGGATAAACCTGTTGTTTATGAAGAATGGGTAACCCGGCAGTCAGATCAACAGCAGCGTTTGGTTGAAACCATTAAGACACGCATGTATGATTCGGAAGGGAAACTCATGGGTCTTCTGGCTGTGGGAAGGGATATAACGGAGGTTTACAAGTCGCATAAATCACTGCTCGAACGGGAAGAGATTTATTCCACTATCGTGAACCAGGCTAACGATGCAATTGTATTGGTTGATATTGATACGGGGGAATTTATGGAATTCAACGAAGCCGCCTTCACAGGTCTTGGCTATTCCCGTGAGGAATTTGAAATACTTTCAGTGAGCGACCTTGAAGTTGCCAATATTCCGGGACAGTTAAACCACAGCCTGAATGACTTAAAACAGGCAGGGGCAACCGTATTTGAAACCAGGCACCGCGCTAAGTCCGGTGAAATAAGGGATGTACGCATAAGCTCCCGTGTCATTACTATCCGTGAGAAAGATTACCTGGCTACGATCTGGAGCGATATTACCGAAAAAAACCTGAACGAAGCCCTGCTCCGTGAAAAGGACCTCATCTTCCAGTCACTGCTCGAATATAGTCCCATCCATGTTTTCTTTAAAGACCACAACATTAAAACCCTGCACGTAAGCAGGAATTTTGAGCAGATGCTGGGTTTGCCACTCAAAGACATCATCGGGAAAGATATGAATGAATTATTCCCTGCCGACCTGGCCAAAAGCATGATAGCCGATGATAAACGAATATTGAAGGAGGGCAAACTGGTGGAGGTGGATGAGGAACTGAACGGAAAATCGTATACCACCATCAAGTTTCCTATTCTGCGCGAAAATGCACCTCCTATGCTTGCCGGCTTTACCATTGATGTTACGGGGCGGAAACTGGCAGAAAACGCGCTTAAGGAAAACGAGGAGAAATACCGTTCATTGATTGAAGTTTCGCAAGATGCCATATTTATAGACCAGGGAGAAAAAATAACCTATGTAAACCGTGCTGCAATAATCCTGTTCGGCGCTCGTGATCCTGATCAGATAATAGGCAAATCTCCACTTGAACTCTTTCACCCCGATTTTCACAAATTAATCCAGCTCAGGATCAAAAGCCTGCTGGGGAAAAGTAACACTATTCCGATTTCGGAAGAGAAAATTATCAGGTTTAACGGGACTGTTGTTGATGTTGAGGTGTCAGCAACCGCATTTTCATTCAAAAACGGGAAGGCAATACAGGTTGTTCTCAGAGATATAACTGAACGGAAAAAGGCACAGGAGGCATTAAAGAAAAGTGAAGCCAATATCCGTTCATTAATTGAGAATACAACTGGAAGTATCTGGTCAATTGATCAGCATTTCAACCTCATTGACGCAAATACACATTTTTACAGCTCTATGAAAAGCGACGCCGGATACGAAATATCCGCCGGTGATAACGTGCTTGAAATTTTACCATCGACCCTGAAAAAAGAGTGGCAGGGATATTATACCCGGGCCCTGAAAGGGGAAATCTTCAGCATTGAAGTAACCACCATACCTCCCCTGGAGCGCCAGTCAATGGAATACAGTTTTAATCCGATCATTACTACTGATCATCAAAACATAGGAGTCACCGTTTTCGGGCACAATATTACAGCAATAAAACAGGCCCAACGGGAAATCGGCCTCCTGAATGCCGAACTGGAGCAGCGCGTTGATCAGCGGACCCTTCAGATTGAGCAGGCCAATAAGGAACTGGAATCATTCAGTTATTCCGTATCCCACGACCTGCGGGCGCCTCTCCGCGGGATCGATGGCTGGAGCCTGGCGCTCTTCGAAGATTATTACGAACAGCTTGATGAACAGGGGCGCGTTTATATTGAACGCGTAAGGGGAGAAGCCCAGCGTATGGGAAGACTGATTGATGACCTCCTGAAACTCTCCCGTGTTACCCGCTCCGAAATGAAACAGGTGGATGTAAATTTGAGCGACCTTGCTCAAAACATTACAAACCGCTTAACCGAGATATACACCGGCAGGCAGATCAGGTTCAGCATAAGTCCCGGTTTAACGACAATTGGTGATCCTGCTATGCTGGAAATTGTGTTGACCAATCTTTTCGACAATGCCTGCAAATTTACAGGACTGCAGGATGTCGCGCTGATTGAGTTCGGCAAACTCGAAACAGCGGGGACACCGGGTTATTATATCCGCGATAACGGGGCCGGCTTTGATATGGGAAATGCCAAAAACCTTTTTGGAGCGTTTCAACGGATGCATAAACAAACCGAATTCCAGGGAACAGGAATTGGCCTGGCAACCGTCCAGCGCATTATTCACCGTCATA
>JANXXZ010000464.1 GCA_025350385.1 Bacteroidales bacterium | reverse complement strand
CTTCTATCAGCTCCAATATAGAGCTCTGGCACTGGGCCAACATCCGGATGAACTATGCTTTGACATCCTACTATTATATCCTGCCGTCTTTTACAATAAACATTCGTCCGGATATTAAAAGTGTGAGGAATAGCGTGGCGTTACAGAAAGGCGATATAGTCAATGATTAGAAATAGGACAGGATTGTAAATAACGAACTCTGACGATCAATGAAAAAGAGGAATTTATCAGCCATGATTTTCCGGATGACCTTCATGGTCATGTTCATTTCATGTAGTGCCCCGGTAAAATACTATTCAGCTGCCGACTTTGGAAACGTACCAAAGACAGATGCTCATTTTCACTATCTCACAATGGATGGAAGATATATGGAATTTGCCTCGTCGCTTAAGTTCAGTCTTCTGACTCCAATATGGGATGGCGAAGTGCCTATTTCCGATCAGATGAAAGTTTGTGTATCCATTCATGATTCATTTCCAGGCAGATATGCTTTTTTTGGCACTTTCCCGGTTGACAGTTTTAATTACCCGGGGTTTGCAGGGAAGACTATTGATCGTATCAGGAAAAACATTGCAGCAGGAGCTTCAGGAATAAAGATCTGGAAGAATATCGGAATGGAGCTCAAAGACAAAAACGGAAAATATGTTTTGATTGACGATCCTGCTTTTGAACCTGTATTCAATTATCTTGAAGAGAACCGGATCCCGGTTATCGGTCATCTTGGAGAGCCAAAAGACTGCTGGCTTCCTGAAGACAGGATGAGCGATCCGTCAGATGTCACCTATTACAGGAACAATCCAAAGTACTATATGTACATGCATCCTGAAGTGCCTTCATATGACCAACAGATCCAGGCACGTGACAATATCCTTAGGAAGCATCCTCATCTCGACTTTACCGGAGCTCACCTTGGAAGTCTTGAATGGAGTGTGGATGAACTCTCGAAAAGGCTTGACGCGTATCCCGGATTCAGAGTTGACCTGGCGGCAAGGATGTTTCATCTTCAGCGTCAGTCTTCAATTGACTATAATAAAATCCGGAATTTTATGATAAAATACCAGGACAGGATTTTATATGGAACTGATGGTGAGGTACATGATATTGAAGGCCTGACGTTTGAACGATCGTGTGATAATCTGAGAAGGGGATGGTTCGGTCAATGGTTGTACCTGGCCACAGATTCCGTCGTAAACAATGTAAAAGGATTAAAGCTTCCTGCAAGTGTGGTTGACAAAATCTATTTCAAAAATGCAGAACGGTATTTTACTATCAGAAAAGACCAGTTAAAATGAGAATTACCAGTTTCATTCCGGCAGTTATATTGATCCTTGCTTTTTCATGCACAAAGCCTGCTGAAAAACAAAAGATTACTACAGGAAGTTTATTATCAGAGATGGTTGATCTGGAACGATTGACGTGTTTACCCGGTGAGTCATACAAAACAGTTCAATACTCATCTTATGACCGTCGGAGCACAAGTCCTGCAGATAGCGGATGGTTCTCCAACGAAGATGGTTTTGGCGGTGAACCCATTCCGGGATTTGAGGAGGTGCTGAAAGAGCCGGATTCAACAGGAGTAGGAGAATACCTGATCTGCGATATTCAAAAACCCGGGGCTATCCTGCGGCTATGGACAGCAGGGCTCGATGGCAGAATACGTCTGTTTATTGATAATGTTAACTCCCCGGTCTTTGAGGGTAATGCTCAGGAATTTTTCTGGAAGACTATTGAAAAGCTTTCAGGAAATGATGGACAGATTGATTATAGCAATACATTCCGGCAATTCGATGCGACATATTTTCCAATTCCATTTTCCGCAAGGTGCCGGATAGAATGGGTAGGGGATATTAAAAAAATACATTTTTACCATGTCGGCATGAGGATTTACAATAGAGGTGTGAGGGTTGAATCCTTCAGTGTGAATGATTTCCTGAAATATTCACAAAAGATTCAGGAGATAAATGCGATCCTGAAAAATCCCGAATCGTCTGATATATTAAAAGTTAAAAATGCACAGCTCTCCGAAATCAGTATTGCCCCCGGTTCTTCAGGTGAGTTGTTCAGGCTCTCCGGTCCAAAAGCTATCGATTATTTTTCTGTAAGGTTGCACGCCACGGATATTGAGAATGCCTTACGGAAATGCATACTGACAATCTATTTCGATAATTCTTCAATTCCACAGGCTGAAGCACCGCTGGGTGACTTTTTTGGAGCCGCTCCTGGTGTGAATCCCTACAGTTCTGTAGCTTTCTCAGTTCACACCGATGGAACAATGATCTGTCGTTTTATTATGCCTTATAAACATCAGGCAAAAATTTTAATAAATAATAATTCGTCGGAAAACATTAAGCTAAGCAGTATGATCAATACTGCCGGATATAAATGGGAAGACGAAAAGAGCATGCACTTCAGAGCCCGCTGGAAAATCGATCACGGATTGACCGCCTCATATTTTGGCGCTTCCGGCAACAGCGTTCCTGATGTTACATATCTGATGGCTGTTGGTAAAGGAAGGCTTGTTGGCGCAGCAGCATATTTGTACAACCCCAGCAATGCGGTTACATCATGGGGAAACTGGTGGGGTGAAGGAGATGAGAAAATTTTTGTTGACCACGACACATTCCCTTCATTTTTCGGAACCGGTTCCGAAGATTATTTCAATTATTCATGGTCTTCAGCAAAGATATTTTCTGCACCCTATTGTGGTCAGCCCAGAAACGACGGACCCGGAAACCGGGGATACGTCTCAAATTTTCGCTGGCACATTTCCGATGATATCCTCTTTCAGAATAATCTGGCATTCTACATGGAGCTTGGTCATCATGGGATTGTTCCAGGGTTCTCATATGGCAGGATAGTCTATTTATATTCACTGCCCGGACTTATTGATGACTATCGGAAAATATCAATGAATGATATTATAAAGCTTCCTTATTACACCTGGGAACCAAAAGCTTATCTGGGTTCGGCTGGTAACAGGTTTGTTCAGGCAGAGAATCTTTTATCATCAGGATCAAATTGCAGGGTTGAAGATGGCCAAATATGGGCCGGAGGAAAAATCCTGATGTGGTCACCCATAAAGGAAAATGAACGGATTATTTTCCGGTTCAGGTCTGAAGAGGAAATAAAGAATACAAGCCTGGGACTTACCCTTGCTCACTCTCCTGATGGCGGCACTATATCTGTCTATCTGAACGGGAAGCTCTTAAAATATGGTGATAAAGAAACAATATCACTTTTCGAACCTGACCAACAGATACTGGATAATCACTTCTCAGATCGGGTCTCAATTATCAGAGGAATGAATGAAATAATTATTGAATCAGGAAGCGGGATCCCGGGAAAGAAAGCGGGAGTTGATTTTATCTGGTTTAAGGAGCATTAAAAAAGAAGTTGATAAGCTTATTAATGTAATAGCAGTCAAAAAATGAGTTCAGCAATAAAGTCATTCTTAAGCGGTCTGGAGGTTTTCCAGGTCAGGAATAAAACGATCCTTTCAAAGGAGCGGGTGATCTCAGTCGATGCCCTGAGAGGATTTGATATGTTCTGGATCATTGGAGGCGATATTGGTTTCCAGTCGCTCGATAAGGTCTTTCATAACAGATTATCGGGTTTTATTAAAGTGCAATTTGACCACGTTGAATGGCTTGGTTTCCACTTTGAAGACATAATTATGCCTCTGTTCCTTTTCCTGGTTGGTGTCTCCATGGCTTATTCATACAGGAAGAGGCTTAGTAGCGGTTCATCCGACAAATCACTCTGGATCCATACAATTAAGAGAGTGATTATTCTCTGGATACTCGGAATGATGGTACAGGGAAACCTTCTTCATTACGATTTCAGCCATATCCAGTTTTATACAAATACTCTTCAGGCTATTGCAAGCGGTTATCTTATTTCCGCAGTGATTATTCTCTACCTGCCGGTTTTTTACCAGATAATATCGACAATAGGCTTATTGATTGTTTACTGGGCAATAATCGCCCTGATACCTGTTGGAGGAACAACAGTCAATGCATATACTCCTGATGGCAACGTGGCAATGTTTGTTGAAAAAGCTGTAATGGGAAGCCATATCGGATGGGGAGCCTATACCTGGATTGTGTCGAGTCTGAATTTCGGAGCCTCCGTGATGTTGGGTGTTTTTGCAGGATATATGATGCAGTCTCCCGGAGAGAAGATGAAAAAATTACGTAATTATCTGATATTTAGTATTTTACTCATTGTCCTGGCTCTGATACTGAATATTTGGCATCCGATCATTAAACATATATGGACAAGTTCTTTTGTACTTTTTTCCGGTGGAATATGCATACTGCTGCTTGCCCTGTTTTTCCTGATAATTGATGTCTGGAATATCAGGAAAGGGACACGATGGATGATAATAATTGGTTCAAATGCAATTTTCGCATATGTAGCCTGGCATCTCTTCAGTACAAATCTTTCAGGTATGGCCGAAGTTTTTCTTAAAGGTCTAAAGCCACAGATCGGAGACTGGTTCGAGGCACTGAGTATTTTTGGCGGAACTGCTTTTTTGTATTTGATACTCTGGTATATGTATAAAAATAAGACTTTTATAAAAATCTGATTATTGAAATAATTTTTTAAATAAATGAAAACTACCCGGAGAAATTTTTTCAGGATTACCGGAGCAGCCGGAGCAGGTATTCTGACAGGTGGACTCACATCATGTGTACCAAAAGAACAATTGAAGCCTGCTTCCGGTATGGCTTATATTGAGGAGGCAGCTAATCGCAAACATTCCCAGAGGTTTAATATGAGTAATTATTCAGCTCCGCCATTGAATACAGTAAGGGTTGGATTTATAGGGCTTGGAATGAGGGGGCCCGGGGCAGTTGAGCGTATGTCGATCATTGAAGGAGTTGAAATAAAGGCTCTTTGTGATGAGAGAACCGATCGTATCGAAAAAGCACAAAAGATTCTGAATGATCACGGTCTGCCAGCTGCCAAAGCCTATGGAGGGAGTAAGGATGCCTGGAAAGAATTATGTCAGAGCAATGAAATTGATCTTGTTTATATATGTACGCCATGGCAGCTTCATACCCCAATGGCTGTTTTTGCCATGGAGAACGGGAAACATGCA
>JANXXZ010000457.1 GCA_025350385.1 Bacteroidales bacterium | reverse complement strand
CGCATTACAAAACACTGGATGATCTCCTTGGCGGGAAGTACATCGTGGATATCGACCAGTTCTCGCAACGCGACTTCAAGGCTGATACGATAAAGTTGCAGAACGACCTGAACAATCCCGACCGGGTTATCAGGGAAGGCGACCGTTTTGGATATGATTATGATATGTTCTCCAATACGGCCAACCTGTGGGCACTGGAACAATTTACATATGGTAAATATGACTTCTATGCAGGAGTCTCGGTCTCCGGTAACCAGTATTGGAGATTTGGAAATATGAAGAATGGTCGAAGCCCGGAAAACTCTTATGAGAAATCGTCAGTAAATTCTAACCTTAACTATTCGGTTAAAGCAGGGTATACATATAAAATCAGCGGACGACATTATGTTACTGCCAACACTGCATATATAACCCGTCCCCCACTACTCAGGGATGCATATATTTCTCCACGGACCAGCGCTAACCCAACTCCGGGTACCACTGACCTGAAAATACTTTCAGGCGACCTATCATATGTTATAAGGTATCCTAACTTCAACGCCAGGGTTTCGATATATGAGACTTCTTTCAAGAATTACAGTGAACTGCTCCGTTTCTATGACGATGACCTGAAGACCTTTGTAAACATGGCCATGACCAACGAAAGTCGTATTCACCAGGGAATTGAATTTGGGGCTGAAACCAAGATTTCAAGTCAGCTTAGCGCTGTAGCTGTAGTTTCTTACGGAAATTACAGGTATACAAACAGGCCCACCGGTACCAGGAACTACGATAATGGTTCTTTACCCGATACCACCGAAACGATCTATGTGAAAAACTTTTTTGTAGGTGGCAGCCCGCAAATGGCAAGTTCTATCGGACTGAAATTCAATAAAAACTACTGGTTTGTTGACCTGAACGGCAATTACTACGATAAAATCTGGCTTGATTTCAACCCGCAACGGCGTACGATCAAAACAATTACCAATATCGGAGCCGGCGATCCTCTTATCAAAACGTTAACAGAACAGCAACAACTTGATGGAGGTTTCACCCTGGATGCTTCTGTCGGTAAATCGATCCGTGTAAAAAGCTACTTCATTAACATCAATTTCAGTGTAAGCAACTTGCTGGATAACAAAAAGTTGATCAGCGGCGGTTACGAACAGAACCGTATTGATTTTAATACTGCTGGTAACCTGGTTGCTAATCCCAATGCTTTCCCGCCTAAGTATTACTATGCATACGGAAGAACCTATTTCCTCAATGTTGGATTCAGATTCTGAGTTTGATGCCAGATACCAAGTTAAACAACAACATTTAATCGAAAAATCAATATAATCATGAATCGAAAAAACATCCTGAGCATACTGTTTGTCCTTGCAATCATTGCTTTCTCATTTTCATCCTGCGTTAAAGGTGAGTTTGATGAACCCCCGATCACTATTCCCAAAGTGGATTTCAAGGCAAATTCTACTATTGCCGACCTGTTAATCAAGTATCCCGGAGCATGTGACTCTGTGAAGGATACCATTGTCATCTCAGGGATTGTTACCGCAAATGACGAATCAGGCAATATCTATAAAGCAATTGTTATCCAGGATGCCACTGCAGGTCTTCTGGTAGCTATAAATCAAACCTCCCTCTATGCTGATTATAGGGTTGGTCAGCGGGTATTTATCAAATGCCAAGGAATGTACCTTGGCAGATATCATGGCCTTCCGCAGCTTGGATATACCAATAGTGGCGCAATTGGCCAATTACCTGCTGTTCTGATACGACAACATATTTTTGCCGACAGTTTGCCGGGGAAAAAAGTAGAGCCTTTGGTGGTTCTTCCTACTGCGCTCAATATTTCCATGGTGAATAAACTGGTCCGCTTAGAAAATGTCGCATTTACGGATGCAGGTTCTCCATGGGCTGATGACGCAGCCTCAGGTGACCGGGGCCTGGATGGTGGTCCTACCACATTTATTGTGCGGACCAGCAATTACTCAAATTTTGCTACTCTCCCAATTCCATCAGGAAACGGAACAATACAGGGCATATTGAGTATTTACAATACGACATACCAGCTTACAATCCGCGATACCAGTGATATCATAGGGTTTAAAAATACCAAGACCTTCTTCAGCGAATCTTTTGCATCCGGGTTAGGTAATTTCACTACACAAAATGTGTTGGGCGCCCAGGTATGGACTTTCAGTGCCAGTTATGGCGCAGTGATGTCAGGATTTGCAGGCGGCAACAACGCGAACGAAGACTGGCTTATCTCACCCGCTATCAACCTTACCGGCGCTGCCAGTGGCATACTCCGTTTTTCACATGCCATCAACAAAGGTGACCTGGCAACCGTTCAGTCCGATCATACTGTCTGGATTTCTAAAAACTATTCGTCGGGCGCTCCGTCAACTGCAACCTGGGAACAATTGACCGTCCCTGGGTATCCAACAGGCAGTGACTGGACTTTTGTAAGTTCGGGAGATGTTGTAATTCCTGCTGCTTACCTGGGTCAGACCAATGTGAAGATCGCTTTCAAATACCTTAGTACTGCAGCACAATCGGCTAGCTGGGAAATTAAATCCGTCAAAGTGACTGAATAGGGTTTCCTGCTTTCATTAAACTGATAGTTATCCGGCTATAATCTAAAACTATATTTGAGGCTGCCTTTAATTAAGGCAGCCTCTTTTTCTCCTTGTCAAACTCTCCGGTCATATTCACTTCTATCAGAATTGCATGATTTATACGACCTTTGCAGAAAATTTATCATATTGTTATACAACACATTACACACTTTAAATTTATTAGTGATTTATTAGCGGATGAATTTTTCCTTGTAATGAATATTGATTCCTCAGGAAAAATCCCACAGGTTCTGCTGAAATTATTTCTAACCTGTTATTTCACAAATCACACCTCAAATGAATATATTTACCGATAAATTTCTTATGCTGGTAATACACGTTTACAACATTAAACAATAAGAGAATGAGAATTGAATATGATATTAAATTAGGATTTAAAGATGTAATGTTCAGACCCAAGCGCTCAACCTTGAGCAGCAGGTCGCAGGTGAATCTTGAACGCACTATCAGGTTGATGCATAGTAATACCGAGTGGACAGGAATCCCGATTATGGCGGCCAATATGGATACGGTAGGAACATTTGAAATGGCATTGGCCCTTTTTGAGCAGAAATTATTTACGGCAGTTCATAAACATTATTCTGTGAATGATTGGATTAATTTTATGACAAATGCCCCACACGGAATTGAAAACCATGTTGCAGTCAGTACCGGTATCGGACCGAAGGATCTGGATAAAACAATGAAAATAGTTACGGCCAACCCTTTGCTTCGGTTTATATGTATTGACATCGCCAATGGCTATTCAGAGCATTTTGTAGCATTTGTAAAACAGGCACGAAATAAATTTCCGGGCAAAGTAATCATTGCCGGAAATGTGGTGACTGGTGAAATGGTTGAAGAGTTGTTACTTGCCGGTGCTGACATCATTAAGGTAGGCATTGGCCCGGGCTCGGTATGCACCACCCGGATAAAAACAGGTGTAGGTTACCCTCAGCTTTCGGCTATCATTGAATGTGCTGATGCTGCTCATGGACTGGGCGGACAGATCGTGAGCGATGGCGGATGTACCACCCCCGGTGATGTCGCGAAAGCTTTCGGTGCAGGTGCCGACTTTGTTATGTTAGGTGGTATGTTGGCCGGACACGACGAAAGCGGGGGTGATCTCATTGAGAAAGAGGGTAAAAAGGTAAAACAGTTTTATGGAATGAGTTCAAAAACAGCCATGGATAAACATGCCGGAGGAGTTGCTGATTACCGCGCAAGCGAAGGTAAAACGGTGGAGGTCCCTTACCGTGGAATGGTTGAGAATACAATACTTGATATTTTGGGAGGCATACGCAGTACCTGCACCTATGTAGGTGCTTCCAAATTGAAGGAACTGTCAAAAAGGACAACCTTCATCAGGGTAGCCGAACAGGAAAATCTTGTTTATAAGGATGATTTATAATAATCCCTGACTCAAAGCCGGGTTAGGGATTAAATTATGAGCTTGATGGGATGAGGTATACAATACTTCTCCTTATGCTGAACAACATTACTTAGTAGTAGAAAACGTTGATGAAATATATAACACTGTGAAAATGAATGATATATCAAGTGTAGCTCGATTTGTTTAGTGTAATCGTGATTTCATTGATCGTTTTGGTATGGTTGAACACTCCCTGCATGCCATCAACGAGTAGAATTAACTTCTGATTCATTACTCTTCAATCATTTTTCGTAATACTTTATAATCAACTTTGCCGGTTCCCAATACCGGAATTTCGTCCAGTTTAATGATGCGTTTAATTTTTGCTAAGGGTGCTGCACCATTCGCCAACAGGTACTTGTTGGCATCGTCCAGGTTGATTGACAGCGTAGAAAAGAGCACAATTTGCGGCGGAGTTGT
>JANXXZ010000452.1 GCA_025350385.1 Bacteroidales bacterium | reverse complement strand
CTGGTGAGGATAAGAGCGGAAAACTTCTTCAGGGCGGGGCAGTAAGACCTCGTTGAAAAGATCAATAGTGCGAATCCCGGCTTCCTTCCTGCTTACTTTTTCGTGCTGAAGGATATTTTCCATGACTTGCCTCCCGCAGCGGTATGCCGGGTTGAGAGAAGTCATGGGTTCCTGGAATATCATGGCTATTCGTTTACCCCGCCATGATCGCATTTCCCTTTCGGACAGGGTTAACAGGTCAATACAGTTTCCACCTTCATCATAAAAATCAATATCTCCATGGCTGATATTGCCGGGGGGGCTGGGGATCAGCCGCATGATGCTCAGAGAAGTAATTGATTTACCGGATCCTGATTCGCCGACAATTCCCAGGGTACAACCTCTGCTGAGTGAAAATGAAATATCATCTACTGCCCTGAAAACTCCTCCTTCATGGCTGAATTCAACGCTAAGTCCGGTAACAGTGAGATGAAGAGGATGTGCTGAAGGTTCGTCCAAAACGAGTATATTTTTCAGAAAATAAGAACAGAGTTATTATTTAAAATCCTTTTTACTGCCTGATGTTTTTTTACCTCAAAGATCACAAAGTTCGCACAAAGGAACGAAGCAACCTTATAAGTCTGATGAATCAACCTCTCCAGACTTATTTAAATGATCTTTTTAACTTTTGCAAGGGTTGTTATTACTTCAACCATCTGGCTGTGATTAAATCGGCTGGGGTTCAGAATAACATCGTAAAGCATACTTTCGTGTTTGCCCTGGATTTGTCTTTGCACGTACATTTCGCGTTCTTCATCCGTTTTATGGATATATTCTAATGAATAAGCGCGGCTGAATCCAAAATTATTCATTACCACATTGGTTCTCCATTCAATGGGAGCTTCAAGCCGGATATGGAGGGAACGTTCAATATCATGACTTACAACAGCTCCTCCCCTGCCCACTATCACAACATTTCCCTTTTCTGCAAACTGCCGGATCACTTCCTGCATGGTATTCATGATCTTCCGGTCACTTTTGTGAGAATGGGTCGACAGGGCTTCCACAATCTGGTCCATGATTCCCCTTTCCTTATCAGTAAGCACCTTATGCAGGTGCTGTGGTTCAAGGTTCAGCTTTTCGGCCGATTTTTCAATAATTTCACGGTTGATAAAGCGCCAGGGCTCTTGTTTTCCGGGCTGGTCGGTAAGGGAATTGAATAACTGTGATAAATCATGAGCCAGTTTGCTTGCTCCGCATCCGGTCTGCCTTGAAATGGTAATTACCGGGCCAAAACAGGCAGGTGATTCAGTCACGATTTTCCCGTTGCCGAATCGCTTGTTCATGTATTCATGCAGTAGGTTTACCATGGCTTTGCTGGGTTAGGTTTGAAAGTAGTGCCTAAAGTACTTAAAGTGCCTGGAGTACTTAAAGTGTTTAAACTTCAATTGTGTCGAAATTTATGCCTTGGGAACAACTTTAGGCACTTCAACCTTTAGCGCACTTTAAGTACTTATTCACTCGCCCACTATCCGCACCCGTATGGCTTCCGATTCCTTTTCAAAACCGGACTTTCCAAGCAATGCGAACATGTTTTTCTTGTAAGCTTCAACCCCTGGCTGGTCAAAAGGATTCACCCCCAGGATATAACCACTTAGCCCGCAGGCAAACATGAAGAAATAAAGCAATTCGCCGATATTTTGTTCATTAAGTTTAGGCAATGTAATATTGAGGTTAGGAACTTCCCCGTCAATATGGGCAAGAACAGTCCCCAACGCTGCCATCTGGTTAACTTCATTCAGCGATTTCCCCGAAATAAAATTCATTCCGTCAAGGTCAGCAGGATCAAACGGAATAACAAGGTTGTGCATAGGAGTTTCAACGGTAATTACTGTTTCGAAGAGCATTCGCTGTCCATCCTGTATATATTGACCCATCGAATGAAGATCAGTTGTAAACCCCACGCCGGCCGGGAAAATGCCCTCCCCATCTTTTCCTTCGCTTTCACCGTAGAGTTGTTTCCACCATTCGGTGATGTATTGAAGTGCCGGTTCATAATTAACAAGGATTTCAACCTGGTTACCCATCCGGTAAAGTGAGTTACGGATAGCTGCGTAGCAGCAGGCCGGATTTTCGATGATTGAAGGAACCGCAACGCAAACCTTCCGCATCGCCTGCGCTCCGGCAACCAGCTGGCGGATATCGAAACCTGCAACAGCAATCGGGAGCAATCCGACCGGGGTTAATACAGAATATCTTCCCCCGACATCATCAGGAATTACATATGTTTTGTATCCTTCATCCGTCGAAAGTTTCTTTAAAGCACCCCGCGACTTGTCGGTGATGGAAATGATCCGGTTTCGTGCATCTTCTTTTCCATATTTTTTTTCCAGGTGGGCTTTGAGAATACGGAACGCGACGGCCGGTTCAGTAGTAGTGCCGGATTTTGAAATCACTGCCAGTGCATAATCTTTTTCATCCAAAAGGTTGAGCAGGGCTGCATGGTAATCCTGGCTGATGCTGTTTCCGGCATAAACAATCACCGGGGCTTTTTTACGATTATTCATCATTCCGGCAAAGGGATGACTTAGAGCTTCAATCACCGCCCTGGCGCCAAGGTATGAACCCCCGATACCAATAACTACGAAAATTTCAGCTATACCACGGATGCAGCGGGCATCTTCTTCAATACTGCTCAGTAAGGCTTCCTCAATTTGTTCTGGAAGGTCAACCCATCCGAGGAAATCATTGCCTTTACCTGTTTTGTTTACAAGCATATCATGGCTGAGGTTTAATTCCTCCTGCATGATAAGGAGTTCGTCATCCGTTAAAAATCCGGATAAGTGTTCGTGACTGAATTTAAGATTGATCATATAAAGTACACTATTTTTTTATTAATATCATTGGCAAAATACGTCAATGCACTATAAAATTACAAAAAATGCCTGTTAAATAAAAAATAAAAAAAGTGCAACCATATGGCCGCACTTTTCAAACAAACAACAAAACCAGGTAATCTCAGTGTAATCAGCTCATTTCTAGTCTTACTCAAGCTAACAAAACCACCAGAATAAACATTGAGATACTTGACTCAACTAACCACTCACAAAATTATATCACTGTAGGTTCGCAGGTTGTTAACGAATTTAAAAGAACGTTAAAAAATGTTAAGTCGGCACAGATTTGATTTACAGGCAGTTTAAATTTGCCGGCAATGAAAAAACAGGTTATCATTATTATAATATTCCTGGTGTCACTTGCTATGGCAACGCTCATTGGAATTCAGGTATACTGGATCAGGAATTCCATTCAACTGCGGGAGGCCAATTTCAGGAGAAGTGTTGATGAAGCTGTGAATATGGCACTCTCAAAACTGGAAACCATTGAAGTTACCCGAAGGATTAATTCAAGCGATTCCCTTCAATCACTTTTAATGCAGCAAGATTTTGATGACAGGCCCAATACTCCGGCTCAGGGTATCAGGCAAGAATTAGCAGATTCATCCATTAAAATTCTAAGACCTGAAGGTGACGGAATAATCAGTTTACAGCGGCATAATGAAATCCAGGGAAACAGGGAATCAATTCAGCAAGGAGAAAAGGCTGTTGTACCACCTGAAATCAAAGATATTATTGTTCACCGACCCTTAAGGCAGGAGGTAGAAGGTGTGCGCCGCCAAAATCAATTGTTGAACCGGGTCATGAACCAGATCTTAGGACCGCTTAGGAAAAACGACATTGAAAAGAGGATAACAGCGGGCTTGCTTGATACCTTGCTAAAGGAGGAATTTATTGTTAAGGGCATCACATACTCTTACGAGTTTGGAGTCTATAGCCCGGCACGCAACCGGATAGTGCTTGAAAAGACTGGGAATTATCAT
Organism: Bacteroidales bacterium; assembly: GCA_025350385.1. Classification (GTDB taxonomy): domain Bacteria; phylum Bacteroidota; class Bacteroidia; order Bacteroidales; family UBA4417; genus UBA4417. The sequence continues at coordinate 6,118 of JANXXZ010000452.1, read as the reverse complement.
GAACAATTACTTCAGAAAGGATATTCATTCCCCCTTCTGCCTGGCAGTGGTATCGCTTCCACTGATTACCTTCTGGTGTTATTCCCGGAGAAGTCAAAGTATGCTTTTACAAATCTTTATGGCATGTTGCTGGTTTCACTGGCACTGGTAATCATAATAGTATTTGCTTTTACCTATTCAATGCTTACTATTATCAGGCAACGCAAATTATCGGAGCTCAAAAATGATTTCATTAACAATATGACACATGAATTCAAAACTCCGATCTCAACTGTGTCGCTGGCTTGCCAGGCGCTTTCGGACAAGGATTTCCCCAGGACCGACGAAATGTATGATAATTATATTCAGATTATAGATGATGAGAACCGAAGGCTTGGAGTAATGGCTGAGAAAATTTTGCAGACCGCAATTTTAGAAAAAGGGAAACTGAATCTCCGGCTTGAAACGATCAATTTGCATTCGCTGGTTTCCGATGTAATTAAAAATATAGCTATTCAGGTTGAAATCCGCGACGGCTCGATAATAACTGCTTTTCAGGCTGATAACCCGATCCTGAAAGCAGACAAGGTTCATCTGGCCAATGTTATCTATAACCTGCTCGATAATGCCAATAAATACTCACCTCGAAAGCCTCTTATCCAGGTTTCAACTTCCGATGCCGAAGGAGGCATACTTTTACGTGTAAAGGATAACGGAATCGGAATTAGTAAAGTGAACCAGAAGAAGATCTTCGAAAAACTTTACCGGGTACCTACCGGTGATGTTCACAACGTAAAAGGTTTTGGACTTGGATTGAGTTATGTTAAATTTGTAGTGGAGAAACATGGCGGAGCCATCAGCGTTGAGAGTGAGGTAAATAAAGGAAGCAGCTTCATCGCATTTTTACCTTTGAATCCGGCCGTCTGATACTCTTTTGCAAAAATCAGCGTTCTAATAACTGAAAATTATTCTCACAACTATTTACTTATCATAAATAACACCTGTACCATGGAAAACGATAAAACCAAAGTATTACTGGCCGAAGACGACCGTAACCTAGGCAACATCCTGCGAACCTACCTTGAAGCCAAAGGATATGCTACAAAGTTGTTCATTAACGGACAGGAAGCAATTGATGCCTTTGGAAAAGAACCGTTTGATTTCTGTGTGGTAGATGTAATGATGCCGATTAAAGACGGATTTGCCCTTGCCCGCGACATCCGTAAACTGGATGCACACATACCGATACTTTTCCTTACGGCAAAATCGCTGGAGGACGATAAGCTGAAAGGATTCCAGGCCGGAGGCGATGATTACCTGACCAAACCTTTCAGTATGGAAGAATTACTAGCCCGCATGGAAGCTATTCTGCGCCGTTCTGCTCATAATTCTTCCTCCGGAGCTACGAAAGGAACCTTTGAAATCGGGAACTTCTTATTTGATCATAATCATCAATTGCTTACCATTAAAGGAGTTGAACAGAAACTTACCTCGAAGGAGGCAGAATTACTAAAGCTGCTTTGCGAGCATGTAAACCAGGTAGTTGACCGGAGTTTTGCACTAAACCGAATCTGGCAGAATGACAGTTATTTCAACGCCCGAAGTATGGATGTGTACGTGGCCAAACTCCGGAAATACCTTAAAGAAGATGCCAGCGTTGAGTTGATCAACGTACATGGAATCGGGTTTAAGTTAGTTACAAACGACGCGACTTAAGTCTGAAGATACAAGCTAAAAGTGCAAAGACAAAAGTAGAGAAATCGGATACGGATGTTCCGGGTCAGCAATCGTTCCTCGCCCCTCAAAACTTTATTCTCCTTATTGCCTCCTTGTAACTCAAAGGTGACAATGCATGGGTATTGGCAAATTCCAGCACAGCCCTGGGTTTTGTCTTGGAATATTCACGCAGCGACCAGCCAATGGCTTTCCGGATAAAGAAATCCTTGTGTGCCGAAAGTCGCTCACACAATCCGAATAATAATGCTTCATCCGTATCTTTCTTATACCTGAGCTGGAAAAGCAGGCAGGAACGCTGCAGCCATAGGTTACCCGACTGCAACCAGTTTTCAATGACAGGAGCTATCAGCTCAGGTCTTTTTTTCAGGATCACACCGTTAATATTGGGAGCTAAATAGTCAACAGTATCCCACCACGATTTGGTTGTGATCATAAATTCTGCCAAAGGAAGTATTTTCTCATCTCCTTTGGCTGCGAAACGGGTAACAATTTCCATGGCGCAATACTGCCATTCGCGTTGTGGCTGATCCCAGGCAAAATGAACCAGTTCCCAAAGTTGTTGAGGTGCCGGATATCCTGCTGTTGAAATAAATTCTTTCAGCACCTGCCTGCGCATCGGCGATCCAAGCCCGTAAAAGTCGGAAATTACATGCATGTAAGCTTTGGCCCCGGCTGAAGCTAAAGGATTGGCATGAGTTTCAAACAGGTTTTTTAAGGGAAGAAGGTACTCCATTGGTTATCAGGAATAGGTTAATTGTTATTAGTTATCAGGAATCAGTTATTTTCAGTCCCCCGTCCCCCGTCCCTTCTCCCCGTCCCCTGAAACTAATAAAAAACCACCTTCCTTGAAACCAGTTCATTCCCTGTTTTATTGAACAGCCGGAAGTAATAAACGCCTGAAATAAGGCTCCGTTTCTGCCATTTCAGTTCATGCTTCCCGGCAACAAAAGGAAGTTCTTCGACTTTTTTCCCTATTGAATCAAAAATGCCAAGAACAACTGCATATTGCGATTCAATTTGAATGGTGCAGCTTCCTTCTGACGGATTAGGGTAGATCAATAAACTATTACCCGGCTTCTTTTGGAGTTCATCAATACTGAATGATTTGTCCCAGACAGCCAGCGTATACTCACCCCGCAACAGGCTGTCCACGGTTATAAATCCGATATTGGAAGATCCCTGACTGGTAAAACCTGTTCCCCGCCAGTTGAACCGGGAATCCGGTCTGTAAAGCATTACTATAGAATCATTCATGCCGGTAAGCAGGGTGTTGTCCAGGTTATTTGCTTTGCTGTAAAAGAACTTACCTTTTGCAGAAAAACCATTCCCGAATATTCCTTCCACCCTCCAGAACCGTGAATCCGAAAGCCGTAATCCCGGTTGAGGGGTCTGTAAGCTATCGGGAGCCACCCAGTTGTGAACGATCCTGACAAATGCTGAGTCCAAAACCTGTGTGGTAATCACTTTCCCGAATGTTCCGGGAAAATCCAGTTCGCCGGTTGATTTTATGTTGGCAGCATATTCAATGGCTGCATCCGAAATCTTTTCGTTGAAATCGGCCATGGCTTCCACCGGTTCAAAAGGGACATGGAATGTCTTAAATCCGTTTATATATAATCGCAAAAACGAATTGTAAGCAAAGATAAAAACGAATTGTATAAAAAATATAGGGGAGTGGTTTATAATCACTCCCTTTTTAGTAGCCTCTTAAACACTCTTTAAATCAAAGTTGGCCGTTACTACCTCTATCTTCTTTTTACCCCCTCCTGATCCCTTATTTACGCTGATATTCTTGATCCATTGCCTCTGATTCCAGCCATGCCTGGTAACATACTCATTAAGCAGATCACTGGGATAACTACTTAGCACGAACCGACCTTCTACCCTAGATAGCGTCTTCAGCAGCATCTCCATATCCTCTCTTGTATAGCCATCGTAATGCCCACAGTCGCTATTATAGTAGGGTGGGTCGCAGTAAAACAATGCATCCTTACTATCACGACTATTGATAATCCGGATCGCGTCTGTGCATTCTAATTGAACCTCTTGAAGCCTATAGGCTAGTTCTTCAGTGAAGGACTCCCGTTTATTCATTATTTTCTTACTGGTAGTTCGCTTAGCCTTATCATAACCCCAGGATCCATCCAGTATGCTGGCAAACCCCTGAACTGCAAGAACCCACACTGCCCACGCTCTTTTGAGCTCTGTAAACATGTGAGGGTTATTATAGATAACTGATGCATCTGCGAACAGCCTGCGGCTGTGCAGGCTTATACGGATCTCCTTTTCAAGTGAGACAAAATCATTCTGGCATACTCTGTAAAAGTTAATTAATTCCTGGTTAGTATCATTCAACACTTCAACGGCACTCATCTCCTTTGGTTTTTGAAAGAAGACAGCTGCTCCGCCAGCAAATGGTTCGCAATATAATCCGTGAGAAGGAAATAGTTTTACGATTTCAGGAGCAAGTGTTTGTTTGCCGCCATAATAGCTAATAGGGGTTTTCATTAGGTAAGTTCGATTTTAATTGTTATTTTTGTCCTGTCTCACAATAAATAAGGTGCAGTAACACCGGTAAGGCTTTAATGGCCTTAGTCGTGGTGTTACTGCACCTTTACTTTGCGACGGAGTGAGACCCGTCAACAAGAGGCTGAGGCCTCTTTTTTATTCTTCCTTCTTAGCCTTCAGCATGGTAAGAAAGGCATTGTTCTCTGCAAGCTTATGCAGGTATTTGGGGGCAAATACCCCGAGCAACATTACAAAGTTGAACACTATAAAAAAGTAATCAATCTTGAATGCTGGCATACGACTCAGCAAATAATCAAACAGCATTAAAAAGGCTAACAGTATGAAACTGTTTAGCCTGGTTGAGCTTTTAACTCCTTCTTCTTCTTCAAAGAATCCTACTTTTTTCATCATTCAATTATTATATAGTTATTTTCAAAGATACTATGGCCCGGCTCATAGATATAGTGATATTCTGTGGCAGTTCCAGGATCCGGATCCGGGATATTTTCTCCTTCCGTTACTGTGCCGGATCCTATAAGTACAAGTGATGCATAAGGCAGCAATGTGGCTGAGGAGTAATTAACGCCTGCAATGTCCTTCATCTGTGCTGACAAACTGTACTGCTTCGATAATTTACTGGCATTGTAAAAAAAGTGTAGGTAAGATGTATCGGAAATAGCCGTGCTCGATTTGTTAGAGTTGGCATCTAATCCTGAGTATGTTTTCCAACCGGTAAGAGTGCGTGTAGTTGGGTTATAATCAACTTCTGTCTTTATGGTTAAATTGTCGCCTATAGGTCTAGCGTAATAATTGTGATTAGACGTCCCAAGTAAATGGATATCATCCGAAACTGTTGTATTATTGAAATACATACATAGCTGGCTTGCATCTTTTGATATAAACTGATTGCTATCAATAATGCAGTTTCGTATCGGCCAGCCATCACTGGCAGATGTATAATGCATCTGCTCGTCGGTGTTATTATAGAACACATTATGTTTAGCCGTAATTTTATCAGCACCATAAATTAAAAATCCGGCTGTCTTACAATTGGAAGCTGTATTTCCGGTAATTTCAATATCAGTCGCATATAGATCAAGATAAATACCCCACAGAGATAGATGTGTTTGTCCCCCTATTCCTTCGCTTACATGATTGCTGTTTAATATGATATTATTTTGAATCTTCTGACCTGTTGGTCGTTCTGAACCATCTTCATAATTCCAGGCATAAATTCCACCCGCGTCGTATCTTGTAAAACCAAAGCCATTAATATAATTGTTTCTGATTATTATATTATTGCCGTGATGCTGAGCAATTCCAGAATGACCTACATTAGTTATGGAGTTATATTCAACAAGACACCCTGTTCCTTGTACTTTAATCCCATCGCCCCAATAATCAGAAGCATTTATAGCACACATACCCTGGAGCATTCCAATATTGCTAATGGTATTATTCTTAATCCAGCCATTAGAGTTTGTCCCTGTTAGACGTATCCCTCCCGAATTGCAATCTTTAATTATGTTATTATCAATTGTCGCAGTGAGTCCCGTAGAATTTGAAGGACTGTATATCCCAACATTACCTATGAATCCTATAGTACAATTTTGAATTGTGATGCCAGTAACAGTTCTTAAATAAAACCCGTAATTCTTTGCTCCTTCAAAATCTAATTTATCATAGGTTTGGTAATTAACTGATTCAACCCATGCAAGCCTATTAATTGTTGCGAATTTTACTATTTTAGTATTCGGGTTAACTGCTCCAAAATACATATAAAGGGTATCTGTTTTATAGCACCATTCACCTAATACATCAAGAGTTCTTATATCGTTTTGAAAATAGTAACCATTACCTGCATATCCATTCCAATTTGAACCATTATCTGCAT
>JANXXZ010000450.1 GCA_025350385.1 Bacteroidales bacterium | reverse complement strand
GTTGACCACGATCTTGCCTCCTTTTGCTGTAAATTTAAAGGCATTAGACAAGAGGTTGTTCATTATTTTTGCCATCTTCTCCTCATCAAAATTGGTAACTATCTCTTTTTTGAGTGAGTTGAATTTGAGTTCGACCTCCCTCTCTTCGGCAAATTTTCCAAACGAACCCACGATCCCCGAAATGAATGCTACCAGATCGCTGCGTTTTAGATTCAGCTTTAGGTTTCCGCTCTCCATTTTCCTGAAATCGAGCAACTGGTTAATCAATTCATTCAACTGGCTCGCATTTCGATGCATCACCTCCAGGTGTCCCTTGATCTCTCCTTCAGGAATGGTATTGTTCCTCAACTTCTCAAGCGGACCCAGAATCAGGGTGAGTGGTGTGCGGATCTCATGAGAAGCAGAATAGCTGAATGCCTCAAGTTCGTTGTATGCCGATTGCAATTGCGCTGTTCGTTCAATGACCCTTTGCTCAAGTTCTTTGTTCAGTTTGATGATTTTTTCTTCGGCCAGTTTGCGACCGGTAATCTCCCTGTTGCTTCCGCGTGTTCCCAAATAGGTTCCATCAGCATCATACACGGGCTGGCACACATGACCGATCCATTTGATTGTACCATCGGCTGCAATGATCCTGTATTCAAAGTCTGCCGGGTTTCTGCCTGGTATGGTTTCCTTATGATGAAGTGTATATACTTCCAGGTCATCCGGATAAACAATATTGAGACTTAGCTGAGGATTCCGGATAAATTCTTCCGCTTCGTACCCGGTAATCCGCTTGCAGGATGGTGATTGATAAAGAAACCTGCCATCCGGCGCCTGCCAGAATTCCCAATTGTAGGTATTGTCGGCAACGATCCTGAATTTCAGCCGGGATTGCCGGAGGGATTCAACTATTAGTTTTTTCCTGTTGATATCCTGGAAAGCGCCCTGTATAGTATTGATTTTCCCGCTCTCATCTTTAACGGCTTCACCGATTGCCCTTACCCAGATGCGATTTCCTTTAGCGGTTATAAGTTGCAATTCCTCATCAAAGGGAATCCCGTTCGTTATGCAATTTTTTAAAACTTCACTAATCTTTCCGCGCCATAAAGGAGCGTAAAAACGAATTCCTTCTTCCAATGTCGGTGAAAATCCGGGTGGCATTTCGTGAATGGAAGCCACTTCATCCGACCAGGTTACGCGGTTTCCGGCAATATCAAGGCTCCAACCGCCAAATTTGGCTTTTTCTCCGGCCATCCGGAGCAGGGAATAGTTGGAATTCAATATTCGTTCCGCCCGAATCCGTTCGGTTATGTCGCGAACAGCCGCAATCTGCATCCGGCGTTCTTCGAGATTGAAATCGCTGGTTGTGATTTCAACAGCAATGATAGTTCCGTCTTTTTTACGATGGTAACGGAGTGGAATCATAGTACTCGGAACCTTCATCTCCTTAATTGTTTTGTCGGGTTCGGCAGATAAATCGGTGCTCCGCATTTCCCTTAATTCATCATAGCTGTAACCATAAAGCTTAGAGGCTGATGTGTTGGCCTCCAGAATTTTACCAGTTTCATATTCAAGTAAAAAGATAGCATCGGATTCAATTTCAAACAATTGCCTGTACTTGGATTCACTCTTACGTTGTTTTTCTTCAAGTAACTTACGCCCGGTAATATCTTCAATCATTGCTAAGAGAAAGAGAAATTTCCCATCCCTGGCATAGTTGACACTCACGGTCAATGATCCCCATATTACCTGCTGATCTTTTCGTATGTATTGCTTTTCTGTTTTATAGAGAGCAATCTCCCCGTTAATAAGTTTAGTTATGTTTTCGAGATCAGTTGCAATATGTTCAGGTTGTGTTATATCCCTGAATGTAAGACTTTTAAGTTCCTGTTCATTATAACCCATTAACTGGCAAAAGGTATTATTTGCCATTTTAAAAGTGAAGTCGGCATTTACCAAAGCCATTCCCAGGGGCCCGTCTTCATAAATTTTCCGGAATTTTGCCTCCGCCTCAGCCAATTCATTTTCAATAAACTTCCGTTCAGCAATTTCCCAGGCCAGGTCGGCAAGAAGCGAAACCGTTTCAACATCCTGTCGGGTATAATCGTAAGGTTTATTCCCGACGCCAAGTATGGCTTTTATTAATTTACCTCTGAAGATGGGCACTACCATTACCCGGGTTAATTCAGCATGGCCTTCGGGCAAACCCCCGCGGTGGGGAAGCGAAAGGTAATCGTTATGGATAACCGGTTTCAGCTGAAGTACACAATCAACCCACACCCCGGCTTCCGAAATGGGATAGTGTAAACCTTTTCCTTCAGCTTTGCAGAATTCAGTTTTTGTTCTGCCCGACCATTCCTGAAGTATCAGCGTCTCCTGGTTTTCCTCAACAAAATGAATGAAACTGATCAGGCTCCCGGTAAGTTTCTCAGCTTCAGCAAGGGTTTCCTCGAGCAGTTCATCCAACGAATGCGTCAGAGAGAATTGCGCCAGGTACAAACGGGATAAAATAATTGCTTCGCTCTGCTTAAGTGTGGTTATAGCAACAGCTATTACCAGGCATTTCTGTCCATTTTTGGTGAGGGCCCCTTTAAGATAAACAAAGCTGGATGGACTGGAATTGACAACGATTTTCAGTTCGCAGGTCTGTTTGGAACCGGTTTCGATAATCTTCCGTAAAAATTCATCAAAGGCCGGCCGGGAATCCTGTGAGACATACAGGCTGAAATTGTTTTTTACCAGCAAAGAACGTTCCTTGCCAAGCATTTCGGCTCCCCTCAGGTTTAACCCGGTAATTTCTCCCTGGTGGCTTAGCGTAAAAAAACCGGCCGGCGCAAAATCATAAAGCTCCGTTGCTGCTTCTGCTTTTTCAACAGCCATCCGGAGTTCCTCGTTCTGCATTTCAAGTTCCAGCTGGTGTACCTGTAGTTCATGGAGGAGTTTGAGGCTGTCCGGTTCTTCCGGCTTAAGAGCTTTCACAGTATGTTGCTTTTGTAAGCGTTCTTCTGCTTTTTGCCTGAGTGATGCTGCTTCCGGTTTGACCTTGTTTTCTTTACTCATGGTTTCACTTTAAATATCCTCTGATGGTGTTCATCACTGATGGTATCGGTACATGCAATGTGTTGATCAGTATCCAAAAAGTTTCCTGCAAAGTTTTGCTGATAGCACGCCGATGACGCTGATTTCGCTGATTTACGCGGATATTTTTCAGCGGTTATCCTTGTTTTCTGCGTCATCGGCGTTCTGTCACCTGATAAATCATTGTAACGTTTCTCGCAGAGTTACGCAAAGTTTCCCGCAGAGTTTCACAAAGGTTCTCGCAGAGTTACGCAGTGTTTCCCGCAGAGTTACGCAGAGTAATTTACATAAATCATGAAGTTCTCCTTGTTCTGTTCTCCAATCCCTTTTAGCTAGTCGCTATTCAATATTCAATATTTCCGGGTCCGTTTTCCCGGTTCCCGTCCCCTGGTCCCCCGTCCCCTGCCTCTTGTCCCTTTTCACCTGTCCCCCGTCCCTTTTCGCCAATCACATCTACTTCAGATAATTCCATTCTACCAAGGTAATCTTTTTGCAGGGTATTTCACTTTTTATCCTGCCAGGAAAATAAACTTATAACCAATTTATATTCAACCTGAAGCAACGATTTTGTAAACGTTGGTGAATCCAATGAATGAGCAACTGAATACTTGTTTGCCTGTGATTACAAATTAACCGTTGAAACGCATTCATAGACGTTTTACCAGTTGCCCGCTTACTTTGGATATTAATTGTTCTCTCCCGAAAGGTTTGCTAATAAAATCGGAACAACCGCTTGAATAGGCTCTTGCCTGATCTTCATCGGATGCATAAGCGGTTTGGGCTATTACAGGCAAATCGGGCCGGAGTTCCCTGAGCCTTCTGGTTGCCTCGTTCCCATCCATAATGGGCATTTTTATATCCATCAATACTAGGTCGATATCCCGGTTTGATTTGCAGATATCCACTGCTTCGACCCCGTTCACAGCCCTGATAATATTGAGACCGATCCTTGACAGCAACACTACCATCAAATTAAAATTCAAATCTTCATCTTCGGCAATCAGCACTGTTTTCTTCCTGTCAGGCTCAATACCAGGTCCACGGGCGGGTTGTTTTACGGCTAAATTATTCCCGGAAGCTTTTTTATAAGGAAGGGTGAAACAGAAAGTAGAACCTTTACCCGGTTTGGAACTTAACCACATACTACCTCCCAGGAGTTCAACATAAGCCTTTGAAATAGACAAGCCTAATCCTGAGCCGATAATTTGCTGATCGTCAGTTATTTCAGCCTTTCGGAAGCGTTTAAATATTTCATCCTGCATTTCGGGCGGAATACCAATCCCGGTATCTTCGACGTAGAGTTTCAACATACCTTCTTTTACACGGTATCCGAATTCAACATACCCCTTCATAGTAAATTTCAGGGCGTTACTCACCAGATTGGTAAGTACTTTTGTTAACTTCTGTTCGTCGGCAATAATGGTTGCTTCGTTATCGGACAGGGTGGTTTTATAGCGAAGTATGATATTCTGGTTCTCCGCTTTCGGAATAAATTGATCATAAATGAGCCTGCAAATGGAATTGAGGTTTACTTCCTTTTCGCAGATTTTTTCCTGTCCTGATTCAATGGAGGAAATGCTGATCACATCGGTAATGAGCGAAAGCAACTGATCACTGCTTTGAATAATGATATCAGTGAATTGCCGGCGCTTTTCAGCATCCAGGTCAGGGTCGTTCAGAATGTCGGAAAAACCTACAATTGTATTTACCGGTGTCCTGACTTCATAGGACATGTTTTTCAGGAACGCGGTTTTGACGCGATCGTTTTCTTCAGCTTTTTCTTTGGCTTTAATCAATGCATCTGTTTCGCGTTTGCGATCGGTGATGTCAACAGCTGTTATATAGCATTTCTCTTTATCTTCTGAGGCAATGCCTTCGATATGGGCATAGATGGAGGGGGTTTGTTTCAGGAGCAACCGTACTTCGGTGGTTTGTTTTGAATTGGAATTAAAAATATTCCGTAAGAATTCGTTGAAAATGGATTGGGTATCCTGGGTGACAAACAGGTTGAAACTGGTATTAATCAAACTTGAACGTTTCCTGCCAAGCATATTGGCCCCGCTGAGGTACAGATCGTTGATCGTACCATTGCGGTTGAGCGTAAAGTATCCTGCCGGTGCATAATCGTAAAGGGCTGTAGCCTTTTCTGCATTTTCTTTTGCCCGCCTGAGTTCCTCGTTCTTCAATTCCATTTCGATCTGATGCAGCGCCAGTTCCCGGAGGAGTTTAAGGGTTTTGGTTTCATTGAGAGGAACCGATTTTATGCGAGGCTTCTTTTCTAATTTCGCTTCAGCTTTCCGTCGGAGCGAAGAGGTTGCGGATGAATTTTTCCTTTCATTTTGCATGGCTTCAATTTATTAGTACCGAGAGTAATAATTCCGAAAAGCTTTTCATGTCATTTGTGCCCTCACCCGGGTCCTGTATTTTTCGGAAGCAGAGACTTTCTCTCTTCCGATTGAATAACAGGTCAGGTGATATGATTTGGAAGCGTGAAGTAAAACGAACTTCCTTTACCGGGCTCGCTTTCGACCCAAATTTTACCGTTATGTTTTGAGATAAATTCCTTGCAGAGCAATAATCCCAGCCCTGTTCCCTTTTCGTCAAGTGTTCCTATGGTTGTGAGGCTTTCTTCAATCCGGAACAACCGTTTAATTGATTCCTTATTAATACCCACGCCGTTATCACTCACGGCTACCTTAAGTTCGTGCTGGTTTGGTTCAGCCGAGATAACAATTGTGCCCCCGGGATGTGTAAATTTTATTGCATTCGAGATCAGGTTTCTTAA
>JANXXZ010000442.1 GCA_025350385.1 Bacteroidales bacterium | reverse complement strand
CGCCTTAACCGCCGATTTCTTTCACCGGCATCCTCAGCTTGACGGCATCATTCACTTTGCCGCATTTAAAGCCGTAGGGGAATCAGTTGCACTACCTTTGAAATATTACAGGAACAATTTGTTTTCATTGGCTAACATCCTCGAAGGGATGAACACACATGGAATACAAAACATGGTATTTTCTTCTTCCTGCACCGTTTATGGTCAGCCGGAGGTATTGCCGGTAACCGAGCAGGCCCCTTTTCAGAAAGCCTGGTCACCATATGGAAATACCAAACAGATGTGTGAGGAAATTATAGGATTTACAGTGGCAACCAGCGGGATCAAAGCGATTGCCCTCAGGTATTTCAACCCGATTGGCGCTCATGAAACAACGCTGATCGGAGAGCTTCCTCTTGGCACACCCAATAACCTGGTTCCGTTCATTACCCAGACCGCAATTGGTCTTCGCGAATGCCTGAGCGTTTTCGGAAGCGATTACAATACTCCTGATGGCACAGCTGTGCGTGATTATATTCACGTGGTCGACATAGCTAAAGCTCATGTTGTAGCAGTCGACCGGATGATCCGGAATAAGGGAAAATCAAACCTTGAAGTATTTAATCTGGGCACTGGCAACGGGTTTTCGGTATTGGAGGTAATTAACTCCTTTGAAAAAGTGAGTGGACTGAAACTGAACTATAAAATTGTTGGCCGACGTCCGGGTGACGTGGAGAAAGTTTGGGCCGATACCCGTTTCGCAAATGATGAACTGGGCTGGAAAGCTGAAAAAGGGCTGGATGAAATGATGTTGTCGGCCTGGAAGTGGGAGCTGAGGTTGGCAAGTGATCGTACTTAGTGCATAGAGCCTGGTGAAAGAGCAAATTGCAGTACTTAGAACTAATAACGGATAACGAATAACAATTAGCCAAAATAAACTGAAAAAATGAAGAAAATCCTCATCACCGGTGGAGCCGGGTTTATCGGTTCACATCTTGTAAGGCTTCTTGTAAATAAATACCCGGATTACAAAATAATTAATCTCGATAAGCTTACTTATGCCGGTAACCTGGCTAACCTTAAAGATATTGAAGCCAAACCCAACTATGAGTTTGTGAAAGCCGATATCGTGGATGAGGATGCCATCATGGCCATTTTTGATGCATACCGCTTTGACAGCATCATTCATCTTGCTGCCGAAAGCCATGTGGACCGTTCCATCACCAATCCCAAGGAGTTTATAATGACCAATATTGTTGGGACCGTAAACCTGCTGAACGCAGCCAGGACAAACTGGAAGGATGGTTTTACCGATAAGCGGTTCTATCATATCTCAACCGATGAGGTGTATGGTTCGCTCCATGAAGAAGGCAAGTTTGTGGAGACAACCCCTTACGACCCGCGCTCACCCTATTCGGCTTCAAAAGCCAGCAGTGATCACCTTGTAAGAGCTTACAATCATACCTATGGACTCCCGACGGTGATATCCAATTGTTCAAATAATTACGGGCCATTCCAGTTCCCTGAAAAGCTGGTTCCGCTCTGCATCAATAACATCAGGCATAGCAAAGCACTGCCGGTATATGGAACCGGGTCAAATGTGCGCGACTGGCTGTATGTTGAGGATCACGCAAGGGCGATCGATATTATTTTCCATGCAGGGAAAGATGGCGAAACCTATAATATTGGTGGTAATAACGAATGGGCCAATCTCGACCTGGTAAAAAAGCTCTGTGAAATCATGGATCGGAAGATGGGTAAGTTTCCCGGTACTTCTGATCAACTCATCACTTTTGTAACGGATCGGGCCGGTCATGATTTCCGTTATGCAATTGATTCAACTAAACTTCAGAATGAACTAAACTGGCACCCCGAGGTAAAATTCGATGAAGGTTTCGAAAAAACTATCGAATGGTACATGGGCAATAAACAATGGCTCGACGATGTTACTTCAGGCAATTACCTGAGGTATTATGAGGGAATGTATAAGAATCGCTAGTTTCGAGATAATATTAATCAACGGGTACTTGGGACAAGGGGAAATGGAGAAATGGAGACATGGGGACATGGGGACAAGGAGAGTTGGGGAGAGTGGGAGAATTACTAAATGCCATGCGCTATATACTGATCACTGGGCACAACGCACTTAGCATTCAGCCCCAGGCACCAGCACCCGGCACTCAATACAGCTGATCGGAAGTCTTTTACTGATATGCAGGATGTTGCATATTTGCCTTTGTAATCTGGCTAATAATGGTTCTATTTGCATCCTGAATCCTTAACAACTATTATGGAGCGACATATTGTAACAATGGTGCGTAACAGGGCTTTACGCTATGGCACACGAGAGGTGCTGAGATATAAGGATGCCGGTGGTAGTTATAAAAGCTATAACTGGCAGGAGTTGGTACAACTATCCAACAGGGTTGCAAAGTCGCTTCTTACATTAGGATACGGGTCTAAATCAAATATTGGTATTTTCAGCGATAATAAACCGGAGTGGACGCTGGCCGACCTGGGCATACTGGCAACAAGGGCCGTGACAGTTCCTTTTTTTGGTACAGCTTCAAAACAGCAAGTAAAGTACATTGTGAATGAAACCCGCATGGAGCTTATGTTTGTGGGTAACCAGGAGCAACTGGATAAAGCGCTCTGGCTTTTCGATCATACAGAGAGTCTTACCAAAGTTATAAGTTTCGATCCGGGTTTTAATCTGGCAAATGATACCCGCTGCATGGGCTGGCACCAATTTCTTGGCCTTGCTGATAATGGTATTTCTGATGCTGAACTTGAGAAATTGTTAGAGCAGGCAGAACCGGATGAACTGGCGACAATTATTTATACTTCCGGCACAACCGGCGAGCCAAAAGGAGTAATGATCGGGCAGGATAATTTTATGACCGCCATGTTGATTCATGATGACAGGCTTGATGTAACCGATCAGGATGTTTCGCTTTGCTTTCTTCCTTTAAGCCATATCTATGAGCGTACGTGGACTTATTATATATTACATTGCGGCGCTGTAAATGTATATCTCGAGAATCCCCGCAAGGTGATTGACGAACTACCCCTGGTCAATCCCACCCTGATGTGCACTGTCCCCAGGTTTTTCGAAAAAACCTATGAAGGAATCCTGGCCGAGGAAGCTAAATGGTCTTCTATTAAAAGAAAAGTCTTCGATAAAGCTATTGAAATTGGATACATGCATTCAGAGTATCGCAAGAATGCAGCAAAAGTGCCGCTATTGTTAAAACTTAAACATACAATTGCCGAGAAAGTGGTTCTCAAAAAACTTCGGTTGGTCTTCGGCCGTAATATTCGTGTAATGCCATGTTCCGGATCAGCAATAAGAACTGAACTGCTAAGGTTTTTCCATGCTACCGGCCTCTTCGTAAACTATGGTTATGGCGCCTCCGAAACGACAGCCACAGTATCCTGTTTCAAATCGGATGTTTATGAGTTTGGGTCATGCGGCACAGTGATGCCGGGTATTACAGTTAAAATAAATGAACAGGGAGAAATCCTTGTAAAAGGAAATACTATTTTTAAAGGATATTATAATAAACCGCTGGAAACCGCTAAAGTACTTAATGATGGCTGGTACAGCACCGGCGACCAGGGCGATTTTACGGTAAACGGCAACCTGGTGATGAAAGATCGTATCAACGATATTTTCAAAACATCGGGCGGTAAATATGTTTCTCCTCAGAAAGTTGAACTACTCCTTTGCAACGACCCATTTATTGAACAGGCTATCGTTGTTGGTGATAACCGTAAGTACATTGCGGCTCTCATTGTGCCTTCATTTATTGCTTTGAAGGCAGAAATGTTAAAAACGGGAGCAAAAATAACAAATGAGGCATCAATGATTGCAGATCCGGCCGTGATTGAATTCTTCCAGAACCGTCTGGATCTCATCCAGGAAGAACTGACCTCCTATGAAAAAGCTGTAAAATTTACCTTGCTGCCCGAGCCTTTCAGCATTGAAAATGAAGCTCTTACCAGTACACTCAAAATTAAGCGAAAAGTAATTCTTTCCCGCTATGCTGAGTTGATTGAAAAAATGTATTGATAGGGATTTCGAAGTAGGGAGAAGTGAGTAAGGAGTAAGGAGTCGGAAGACAAAAGATAAAAGTACGAAAGACAAAAGATAAAAGGCAAGCCAGAATTTACAGGATGAAAATCCGGAAACAGTTATATGTTATTTGAAACGAGTCATTGGTAATCAGAGATTTATATTCATATTTACAATTCTAATATCCGAAATCCGAAATCGGAGATCCGAAATCCGAATTAGCTCCCTGCTCCCTCAATTCTCACGCCTCATTTTCCACCTCCTGTGCGACCAAAGCCAGCTTCCAGGATTTTTGAGGATTGCTTTTTCAAGCTTCGAAGCATAAATCCTGGTAATCTCACCATCAGCAAGTTCGGCATGATTATCAGTAATAACGGACATATCCAGGGTGTAAAAGCCACGCTTAACGCGCTGCACATCAACAAAGAGCACCGGAAGGTCATATAATCGTGCATAATATTCAGGACCATGAAGAAATGCCGTGTCTCTTCCTAAAAAATGCACCCAGTAAGATCTTTTCCGGTTTGTTGGGCTTTGGTCAGCGGCCATGATATATACACTGGGTGTGCCGGTATTTGTTTCAAAAGTGTAAGCAGTCTTGCCAATTGATGCCAGGGTTGTGCCGTATTTTGACCTGCTTCGCTTCAGGTAACTGTCAATATATTTGTTGCTGAGAGGTTTATAAAATGCAACAATATTAAACTTTGTGAACAATCCCGGTGAGAGGCTTCCCCATTCCCAATTATTGAAGTGAGCCGGGGTAGCAATTACACTTTTGCCCTGGGTCAGGTATTTCTCAAACAATTCGGGATTTTTAATAAAATGCCGTTGTTTTATCTGCCTTGCACTCATAGTGAATGCCTTTAAACTTTCAACCGAAATGTCAGCCAGATTTTTATATATGGCTGAAACCAGTTTATGAAGCTCTTTTTCATCAAGATCAGGAAATGAGCTGCGAAGGTTTTCAAGTATCACTTTTTTGCGATAACCGACCACATACTGAAAAATAAACCTGATGAAATCCGAAAACAGGTAAAGGACAGGAAAAGGGATTAGCCCGGTGATGAGTACAAAAACCAGGAATAGAAAGGTAAGTAGCAGGTTCATAAATTGGAAGGAAGATTACAGTCACCGGGTGCAAATGTACCAATTTTCGGGCAGGGCAATTTGTATCCGTTTTTCAGGCACATACAATTATTCTTTTCAACCCTGAAGTTTCAGTATCTGTTCCTGAATTCAGTTCCGCAAATTTACCCGGCTGCAGGCTCGGAATGCAGCTTTTTGTCTTACTTTTGAACGGTACAATCAGCACTATTTTTTAAAATTCCTGGGTGCCGGATTGTTAAGATTTATTCTGAACTTAAAACTTAGAATTATGACATACAATCCTGATCCATTGCGCTACAATTCAATGATGTACCGCCGTTGCGGGAAGAGCGGAATCCAACTTCCGGCTATTTCCCTCGGTTTATGGCATAATTTCGGGCATGTGGACGAATACCGGAATTCCCGGTCAATTGTACTTCGGGCTTTCGACATGGGGATCACCCATTTCGACCTTGCCAACAACTATGGACCCCCTCCGGGATCGGCAGAAGAGAATTTTGGCCGCATGATGAAAAATGATCTGAAGCCCTGGCGCGATGAAATGATTATTTCAACCAAGGCCGGTTACCTGATGTGGCCCGGTCCTTATGGTGAATTCGGATCGAAAAAATACCTTGTTTCAAGCCTTGACCAGAGCCTGAAACGAATGGGCCTTGACTATGTAGATATTTTCTACTCCCACCGTCCCGATCCGGATACCCCATTGGAAGAAACCATGTCAGCTCTCGATCTTATCGTCCGGCAGGGAAAAGCGTTGTATGCAGGGATTTCCAACTATCCTGCAGACCTCACCCTGAAAGCATCGGAAATACTGCGGAAATTAGGGACCCCCTGCCTCATCCATCAGCCAAAGTATAATATGTTTAACCGTTGGGTTGAAGGCGGATTGCTGGATGTGCTCGGATCAGAAGGTATCGGTTTAATCCCGTTTTCACCCCTGGCCCAGGGATTACTTACCGATCGTTACCTGCAGGGAATCCCGGCTGATTCGCGTGCCGCAAAGCCACACGGTTTCCTGCATGAAGAGAGTATTCCTGTTTTTCTTCCGAAGATCATCAGGCTCAATGGTATCGCCCAGGGTCGTGGCCAGAGCCTCGCCCAGATGGCTATCGTCTGGTTGCTGAAGGATCAGCGGGTAACTTCAATTCTGGTTGGTGCCAGTTCAGCAGCCCAGCTGGAAAATAATGTAGCCGCCCTGGATAACATGGCGTTTTCAGCTGATGAATTAGCTGAAATCGAAAAAGTTCTCAACAGCTGATAGATAATTTCTTTAGTATTGAAAAGCCCCGCATCTTTCCAGAAACGGGGCTTTTTTTCTTGTGCGCCCGGCATGGGCGATAACTGTAGGGTGGAAGTCCCGAACACACTTGGTAGTAGGAAGTGTTAGCTAAAGGCAAGGGTGTCGCGGGTGACTGCGAATCTGAAGGAAGCCGGCGGCAAAATCTCGGCCTGACGAA
>JANXXZ010000426.1 GCA_025350385.1 Bacteroidales bacterium | reverse complement strand
AAAGGTTTTACCAGGACAAAGTTAGGCAATTATGCGTTGCCGTGATCATAATGTTGAAGTGTTAATACAACCACCTGAAAGGGTATTCCCCGCAAATCAGGCAGCCGGAACATTGATTTAACAGGTGGTCGAAGAACAAATTCGCTGTTGAAAGCGATTCCCTAAAATCCAGGAAGATGGATCCAAAACAAATGGTATTGATACTTTAATTTCCCTTTTAGTGAAAAGTAATCGGAAGGATGGGGTTTTGAACAATCAAATCCTGACCATTCAGCTAATGCATCAATGATTTGTGTTATTTTTACCGTTTCTGGCTATGCAAAATCAATTTGACATCCTCCCGATCAGCCAATGGCTTCCGGCATCAGCCATTCCGCTTGTGATCAGTGGTCCCTGCAGCGCCGAAAACCATGGTCAGGTGCTCAGTACTGCCCGGCAGCTGGCCCGGATACCACAGGTAAAAGTGTTCCGCTCCGGCATCTGGAAGCCTCGCACCCGTCCTTCCAGGTTTGAAGGGGTAGGCATTGAAGGACTCAAATGGTTACGTGAAGTTAAGGCCGAAACAGGACTCCTAACCACAGTTGAAGTCGCCAAAGCCAGCCATATAGAGGATGCATTAAAGTATGGAATTGATATCCTGTGGATTGGCG
This sequence comes from Bacteroidales bacterium, assembly GCA_025350385.1. Taxonomy (GTDB): domain Bacteria; phylum Bacteroidota; class Bacteroidia; order Bacteroidales; family UBA4417; genus UBA4417. Next base: position 3,358 of record JANXXZ010000426.1, on the reverse strand, counting down.
CCCGGACGGTGGTCAATCCTTTTTCGGTTCAGGAGCTGGCGGAAGTGCTGAAAGGCGTTGATATCCCTGTTATGGTCAAAAATCCGCTGAACCCTGATGTAAAACTCTGGCTGGGTGCACTTGAGCGACTGAACTCATCCGGGATAAGCAAGCTTATTGCAGTTCACCGCGGGTTCTATTACTATAAACATTCCATATACCGTAACCAGCCGATGTGGGAAATTCCCATTGATCTTCAGCGGCAGGTTCCTGGTTTACCCATTATATGCGACCCGAGCCATATCTGTGGCCGTCGCGACCTGATACAAGGTGTTTCACAAAAAGCCCTCGACCTGGGAATGGCAGGCCTGATGATCGAATCGCACATTGATCCCGATGTTGCCTTAACGGACGCCGAACAGCAGGTTACACCTGATGTCCTGGCTGGTATTATCAGTAACCTGATAGTCCGGATGCCTTCGGGAGATAAGGAATTTGAAACCCACCTGGAGCAGTTGCGACGGGAGATTGATAAAATGGATGCCGAGTTGATCGATATTCTATCGAGACGGATGAAAATTGTGGAAGAAATAGGTCAGTATAAACGCCATAACAATATTACGATTTTACAGATCAGGCGCTGGAGCGAAATAATCCATGACCGGCTGAACCTGGGCGATAAAGTGGGATTACATAAAGATTTTCTTTTGAGGTTATTACAATTGGTGCATAAGGAATCCATCCGGAAACAGGAGGAAATTATGGGATTGCCGGATGAGGAGGAAAACGAGGGTTAATGTAAATTGAAAAATGCAACATGCAAATTGAAAAATGATTGTGATTCAGAAAGTCGCTTTGAGTTTTTAGGATAATTCAGATAAAAGATAACATTAGAAATTCGTAACCAATCACCCTATCAACAAAAAATTAATTATCAGTTATGCAATATTTTAACCACAAGGTGCACTAAGAAGGTACAAAGCACACAAATTTTGAAATAAAGACTAAATAGCTAATAGTTGAGGCTTTGTGTACTTTGCGATTTACCATTGTGAACTTTGTGGTTAAATCATTTATCAGTATATCAACGCATTAACAAAGTGATTAGTACGAAATTCCTTTACTACATCCATTTCTTCCGCTTGAACAGTAACACGAAGATTCCTGATATAATAACCATCGTTATAATCAATATCCAGAAGAGTGAATGGCTTTTCCCGAGGGGTAATTCCACGTTCATTCCAAAAAGGCTTACTATAAAGGTGAGTGGGAGTAGTACAGATGAAATCAAGGTAAGAGTCTTCATGATTTCGTTGGTGCGGTTGGTTTGGAGCGAATCGAAGGTTTTCGACAATCCTTCTACCAGTTCTTCATAATCTTCAACCATGTCCCACATTTTCTGGTAATAGTCGAGAATATTACCCCAGTATTCCTCCATACTTTCGGCGTAGCCTTTAATCTGGCCGCTTTCGAACTTCTGGAAAAGCCTGAGTTGAGGTTTGAAAATGGTGTTCAGCAGGATGATATTTCGCCTTGTAAGTGAGATCCTTTCAATGGTTTTTTCAGCTTTTTTGTTAAAAAGTTCGCGGTTGATAAGTTCCAGTTCAGTTCCCAGTTTGCCTATGAGTAGAAGCGTTTCCTGCAGTAATTGCTCAAGGATTTTGTACAATAATGCGTCTGAAGTGCCCGCTTCCAGCACTTCATAAGGGTTTTTGTGATCCTTTGCGCTGTCAAATAAACTGCTCACCACCCAATGCGGTTTTCCAATAGTGATTACATAATCTTCGCCCCAGAAGATTTTCACTTCCTTGGTTTTGAGGAGCCGGTTCCACCGGTCATACGAAGGGAAATGAAGGATGAGGAAATAGTAGTCGTCGTAAATATCGATCTTGGGGCGTTGGTTTACACTCCTGCAGTCTTCAATATCCAAAGGATGGAAGTGGAAGTTGTCCTTCAGGAAGACCAGGTCCTCATCGGCAGGATCCGGGATATAATGCCACCTTAAGGTGCCGAGTTTGATAGTCTGAATCATAGGTATAGCCCCGTTTTTGATCGTAAATACTGAATTGTCTGCATCCCACTTTCAGCTTATTGAAATGAGAAGTAAATGTAAGGTATAAATGCTGATAGTGTTTTCATCACTTACAAGCAAAATAAAAAAGCCTCCGGCAGACAAATGTTGCGGAGGCCAGGATATAAATATTCCTTTTCAGATCATTTTCTTCGGGTCAACCCATTCGGTAAATTGTTCATCAGTTACCAGTCCAAGAGCCATAGCAGCTTCGCGGAGGGTACTGCCTTCGTGATGGGCTTTCTTGGCTATTTTGGCCGCATTTTCGTAGCCGATGTGGGGATTGAGCGCCGTGACCAGCATTAGGGAATTCTCAAGGTGATTTCCGATATTACGCCCGATGGCCTCAATACCAATGGCACAATGATCATTGAATGAAACGCAGGCGTCGCCAATCAGGCGAGCTGCCGTCAGGAAGTTATAGATCATGACCGGCTTGAATACATTCAGCTGGAAATGCCCGTGCATGCCTGCCACTGTTATGGCGGCATCGCAACCTACAACCTGGGCGCAAACCATACTGAGTGATTCATTTTGTGTTGGATTCACTTTGCCGGGCATGATGCTGGATCCCGGTTCGTTTTCCGGCAGATGAAGTTCGCCGATTCCGCAACGCGGTCCAGAAGCAAGTAACCGGATATTATTTGCGATGTGCATGAGGCTGACCGCCAGTAGTTTCAACGCCCCCGAAGCTTCAACGATGGCGTCGTGCGCCGAAAGGGATTCAAACTTGTTTTCAGCTGTCACAAAGGGATGGCCAGTAAGTTCGGCAATTTTTTTAGCCACCAGCATGGCATAGCCTTTCGGGGCGTTGATTCCGGTTCCGACGGCTGTACCGCCCAATGCCAGTTCCGAAAGATGAGGCAGGGTATTTTTAAGCGCTCTCAACCCATGGTCAAGCTGGGAAACATAACCTGAAAACTCCTGTCCAAGGGTCAGCGGCGTGGCATCCATCAGGTGTGTCCGCCCGATTTTAACAATCGAATTGAACTCCTCAGCTTTATTAGCCAATGTCAAACGAAGCAATTCAACTCCCGGGATAGTGGTTTCAACCACCATCTTATAAGCTGAAATGCTCATGGCAGTCGGGAAAGTGTCATTGCTTGATTGTGATTTGTTTACGTCGTCATTAGGGTGAAGCGGGCTTTTTCCTTCGCCCAGCAACCCGCCGGCAATCACATGGGCGCGGTTACTCACCACCTCGTTCACATTCATGTTGCTTTGGGTTCCGGAGCCTGTCTGCCAGATCACAAGCGGGAACTGATCGTCCAGTTTACCTTCGTAAATTTCATCGCAAACCTTGCCAAT
>JANXXZ010000409.1 GCA_025350385.1 Bacteroidales bacterium | reverse complement strand
GCAACTCTATCAGGACTCATCATTTTTGATTCGTTCCGGGGTGTTTCTCCCTGTAGGGATCCGTCAGCAGTAAGAGCGACCCTCCGGATGTTGGAAGCAGTGAATCCCGGTGCCACGACCAAAACGTGCAGCCTGGTTTTCAGGTTTTCAACACGCAAGGCATCCAGGAATCCCCTGACTGCAAATTTTGAAGCAGAGTAGCCTGTTCGACCGGGTAAACCGATGTGGCCCGCAATCGAAATTACGCCCACAACCGTTCCCCGAGATTCAAGCAGGTAAGGCAAAGCATATTTAGTGCAATAAACCGTTCCCCAAAAATTAGTATCCATCAGCCTGCGCAACACATCCAGGTCAAGATCACGGAAAAGTGCCCGCATGCTGATACCCGCGTTATTGATGAGAATATCAATGGTACCGTATTCTGTAACTGTTTCTTCTATCAATCTGCGGCAGTCCTCCTCGCGGCTCACATCTGCCTGAACAGCAATTATTTTAACTCCCAGCGCATGTATTTCACCAGCAACTTCATTAAGGTTCAACAGGTTCCGTGAAGCTATAGCCAACCTTGAACCCTTAGCAGCATATTCAAAAACAAGAGAACGTCCTATACCGGAGGATGCACCGGTAATAATTACTACTTTATCTTTCATTTAAGTGTATATCCGGTCTGAAATACTCCCCCAAATATGCGAGATTTACCAATAGCCCTGTTCTTAATTTACGTTAAAACTTATACAAGTATATGGAATAAAAAGAGTGAAAACAAGCAAATCCGGATTTTCGGCTCAAAATTGTACCTTTGGAGGTTCACAAATTTATGAGAATGCTTACCAACAGGCAATTATTTCAGCAATACATAGCCCAGACAAGCGATTCACCTATCGGGCTGGAAATTGAAAAAGCAGAGGGTATTTATCTGTATTCGGCGGATGGTAAAAAATATATTGACCTGATCTCCGGTATATCGGTAAGTAACACCGGTCACCGCCACCCATGCGTAATTAAGGCCATCAGGGAACAACTTGATCTGTACCTTCACCTGATGGTTTACGGGGAATATATACAAAGTCCCCAGGTCAGACTGGCGACAAGACTTGCAGAACTTCTGCCTTCTAACCTGTCGAATACCTACTTTGTTAACAGCGGAAGCGAAGCCGTTGAAGGAGCATTGAAACTGGCTAAGCGTTTCACCGGACGAAAGGAGATTGTAGCGTTTCATAATGCTTACCATGGCGGGACCCATGGTAGTCTTAGTGTGATGGGTGATGAAACCCTGAAAATCCCTTTTTACCCTCTACTTCCGGGGATTACTCATATTAAAATCAATAAGACCGAAGGATTAGATACCATTACGGATCAAACAGCCTGTGTGATTATAGAACCTATTCAGGGCGAAGCCGGAGTAATAAGCAGTACCACGGAATTCCTTGCTGCACTTAGAAAAAGGTGTACCGAAACCGGTGCACTGCTCATATTTGATGAGATACAATCCGGTTTCGGACGAACAGGCAAATTGTTTGCATTTCAGAAATACAATATAATTCCTGATATAATTTTACTCGCAAAAGGCATGGGAGGTGGGTTGCCGATTGGCGCTTTTATTTCGTCCAAAGAGATCATGTCATCACTCAGCCATGACCCGATACTGGGTCATATCAGCACATTCGGAGGCAACCCGGTATGCTGCGCGGCTTCACTGGCTAACCTCGAAGTCATTATCGCGGAAAAACTTTCGGAAAGCGTAGAAGCAAAAAGTAACATCCTCCGGGAAATGTTAGCCGGTTTACCGGGAGTCGCCGACTACAGGAGTGCCGGCCTGCTCATAGCTGTTGAACTCGACAGCTTTGAAAGCGTAAAAAAGGTTATCTGCCAGGCTATGGAAAATGGAATAATAACTGATTGGTTCCTTTTCAACTCAAAGTCGATACGCATCGCGCCTCCTTTAATAATCAGTGATGATGAAATCCGTTTTGCCTGCCAGGTGATTGCAGATTCAATCAAAGCCGTGATGTCCTATAAATCCTGAGTTCCCCAACCAGAAATTTAACCACAGCACTTATACTGATGCCTTATATATTCGACAGTAAAATTTATTTATTGGTATTTTCATGGCTTATAGCCCTTAACATTAATGCCCAGAAGCTATACCAAGGGAATAACTTTGTCAGCATTCCCGGCCAAAGTTCCCCGGAACAGGTTGTCATGATAGCTGCCGGTGTCACCCCTTCGGCCCGTCAGCTGTCCTGGCAGGAAATGGAACTCACTACATTCATTCATTTCTCCCTGAACACCTTTTACAACCAGGAGTGGGGCCGGGGAACCGAAGATCCTGTTAAATTCAACCCTACTGAACTTAATGCTGCTCAATGGGTAAAGGTGTTTAAAGATGCGGGTTCCAAATGTGTGATCATCACCTGTAAGCATCATGATGGATTCTGCCTGTGGCCCAGCAGGTTTACCAATCATACCGTTGCATCCAGTCCCTGGAGAATGGGCAAGGGAGATCTTGTAAAAGAGGTCTCAGACGCATGCAGGAAACAGGGAATGAAATTCGGAATCTACCTTTCGCCCTGGGACAGACACGAGAAATCGTATGGAAGTGAAGCGTACAACTACTATTTCATGAATCAGCTGACGGAGCTGCTTTCAAACTATGGTGAAGTATCGGAGGTTTGGTTCGACGGGGCCTGCGGTGAAGGACCGAACGGAAAAAAGCAGGTTTACAATTGGGAGTCGTATTATTCGCTTATAAGGAAACTTCAGCCCACTGCGGTGATTGCGGTGATGGGTCCGGATGTCCGCTGGGTTGGAACCGAAAGTGGCTATGGCCGCGAGACCGAGTGGAGTGTCGTTCCCTATGCCCTTGCCATCCAGGATAGCATTGCAGCAGGTTCACAGCAACAGGTTGTCAAAGACTCATTTATTCCCCAATGTGATATGATGGCGCAGGACCTGGGAAGCCGGGAAGCCATAAAGAATGCTAAGAACCTGATCTGGTATCCGTCGGAAGTGGATGTGTCCATCCGACCGGGTTGGTTCTGGCACGAAAATGAAAACAGCCGGGTTAAAACGCCTGAAAAGCTGGTTGATATTTATTATAGTTCAGTGGGAAGGAACTCCTTGCTATTGCTCAATATTCCTCCTGATACGCGGGGACTTATCCACGAAAATGATGTTGCATCCCTGCAGGAATGGCGATCAGCTTTGAACTCAGCTTTTAAGAATAACCTTGCCGAAAATGCAAAAGCAACCCAGGCTACCTCCAAAGGAATAACTTCAGTTCCTTTAATCCTGGATGGAGATGATGCTACAAACTGTGAAGCGACTGAAACAGGGGAATCAATACTGGAACTGGACCTGGGCGGGTTCAAGACCTTTGACGTTCTTCTTTTACAGGAAAACATCAGGGTTGGACAACGGATTGAAAAATTCAGATTCCAGGTATTTATAAATAACCAATGGACTAATGTTGGTGAAGGAACCACTGTAGGATATAAAAGGTTGCTCCGGTTTGCCCCGGTAACTTCAGATAAAGTACGGCTTGTCATTGAGCAGTCGCGTCTTGCCCCTGCCTTGGCTGAATTCGGACTTTACCTGCAACCGCCTTCAGTAACGGTATCACCAGCTACAGCTGCTTTTACTGACAGCATGCAGGTAGTGCTTTCTTCAAATTCGCCTGAAGCAGCAATTTTTTATACAACCGATGGAACAAAACCTGGAAAATATTCTGCCAGGTACATCAAACCAATTAATATTAAGCAAAGCACAGAACTGAACTTTCTTGCCATTATGCCGGGAGGTGAACACAGCTTTTATGGCAAAGGCTCATACAACAAAGCAAATTATGGTGTTATACTCAAGAATGCCCCTGACAAGCAGTATGACGGAGGAGGGCTTTTGGGACTAGTGGATGGAGTTGAGGGTACTATCGACTTTGGCGATGGCAAATGGACCGGAATTAACGGCAAGGACCTGGACGCAACCGTGGATATGGGGAAAGAAAGCGAAATTCACACGATTTCAGTCACGTTTAATGAAACAACAGCCTCCTGGATTTTCCGTCCGACCGAAGTAACTATTCAGGTTTCTGAGAATGGAACAGATTTTAGGACTCTCCAGTCATCCGGTTTTGGACTGGCCAAATCGGATAACACCCGGCGGTTTGTTGCGAAAGCAAAATACAACGGTGAAGCAAGGTATGTGAGGGTTATCGCAAAACACCTGGATAAAATTCCCGACTGGCACCCGGGGAAAGGGCTTCCCGCCTGGGTTTTTGCGGATGAAATTAAGATTGAATGATGCTAGATTATGATAAAAGACAAAAGTAAGAAGTAGGGAGTAAGAAGTAAGAAGTAGGGAGTAAGGAGTATGGAGGCAAGGGATAAGGAGGCTGGTGAAGGAATGGCGAAACAATTGAGGTTTTGGCCAATATAATCGGGCACTCCTGAAAGAACGTCCAATTAAGCTAAATTTGCATGCAGAAATTGACCTATGGCCATTCTGATCTCACAAAAGGAGTTGATGTTTCCTGACCCCGGCGAAGCAGAAGAATCAGGATTGCTGGCTATTGGAGGGGACCTGAGTATTGAACGGCTGAAACTGGCTTATTCCAGTGGTATTTTCCCCTGGTACGAAGATGGAATGCCTGTTTTGTGGTGGTCGCCTGATCCAAGGATGGTGATGTTTCCTGAAAAAATGATCATTTCACAAAGTCTCAGGCAAAACGTTAATAGTAACAGATTAAGAGTGACTTTTGACCGGGAATTTCAGCAGGTAATGGAAAGCTGCTCAAGAGTCCCCCGGAAGGATCAGGATGGAACCTGGATTACTTCTGAGATGAAGGAGGCTTATTTCCGTCTGCATGAATCTGGTATCGCGCATTCGGTTGAGGCATGGCTTGATGGTAAACTTGC
>JANXXZ010000391.1 GCA_025350385.1 Bacteroidales bacterium | reverse complement strand
GGGGTTGAGCTGACTCCCGGGAAATTCAGGTTTAGTTTGATCAGCGGCCGTTTCAAACAGAGTACCTACGCAAATACGTATGAAAAGGTCGACACCCTGCCTTATTACAAAAGAAATGGAATCGCGATGAAATTAGGCGTGGGAGGGAAGAAGACTTTCGTTGACCTCATTATGCTGCGAATCCGCGATGATAGTAAATCGCTTTCGCAGGATTCTGTTTATCCTGCACGAACTCCTGAGCAAAACCTGGTTACAGGTCTCAACAGCCGGATTACTTTTTCAAAAAGCCTGGTTTTTGAAGGAGAAGGCGCCGTGAGTGTTTTTACCAGCAACCAGTATGCCCCCAGGTTAACAGGTGCTGATGCCGTATGGCCGAAAAAAGTTGAAAACTTCATTTTAATTAACCAGTCATCCCGTTTGTTCACTGCAGCAAGAGCTTCTTTGGTTTACAGGGTGAAGGATTTTTCAACGCGGATCGAATACCGGCGTATTGATCCTGATTACACATCGCTGGGAGCCTATTTCTTCAATAATGATCTGGAAAGCATCACCATCGGTCCATCATTCGGACTATTTAAAAGGAAACTACATTTCAGGGGAAACATAGGCCTGCAGCGCGACAATCTCAGGGATACAAAAAAGACTACCTCCCTTCGCACCGTCGGGTCGGCAAATCTGTCGCTGAACCCGGTAAAATGGTTCGGAATGGATGCTTCCTACAGCAATTTCACAACCAACCAGAAAGCTGGCCGCATGCCACTGGTCGATACACTTAAGGTATTCCAAAGTACACAGAGTATTTCGGTTATGCCCCATCTTACTTTTATGAATGCCCGGCTGAGTCACATGGTTATGCTGGCTTACACCCGGTCTAACCTCAACGACAAAAACTCAGGCACCAAACAAGTTACCGAAAACCAGGCTACGACGATTACCCTTAACTACCTTCTTGGTTTACTGGAGACGAAGATTACTTTCAGCAGCGGGCTCAACTATATGATTTTGCACAACTATGTTGCCGACAACAAGGCAACTGGCGTATCAGCGGGGATTGCCGGCCTGGCAGCAAAGGATAAGCTGTCGCTTTCGTGGAGTAATTCGCTGCTAAGGTCGGAATACATGAAAGACAAAGGGTGGATTTATACCTCAAACATTACCGCTTCGTACAAGCAAAAAAAGCACCATCAATTCCGGGCAAGTATCTATTATACAAGCACTCGCTATGGAAAGAGTTCTGCGGCACCATCATTTAACGAAATTAAAGGAGATTTGAGCTATGTGTTTTCATTTTAAAAGTATAAAGGGCATCATTGCAGCAATAGCGATTCTGTATGCAGGAACCGTGTTGGCCCAGAACAACGTTACTATCACAATAGCGGTTTCGCCGCCCTATTCAACGCATATTTCCGACTATACCTCGCAGCCTGGAAAAATAATGGCGACAATTATGAACAATACGGTCGGTAATGTACAGCAGGTATATCTCCAGGGAAGTATCAGCAGTATTGGCGGTATTAAAATATACACTGATCCTTCGTTTAAAATGCCCGAACCTGTTTCACTCGTTCCGGGGCAGCCATTCCTGGTAAATGTCGACAACCTGGGGATGATTTTTGACGTGAATCACCTTATTTTCGAAGGTATTACCAAACAGGAAGTAATTTATGGAAATGGTTTGCCGGAAGACGATTACCAGATTTGTATCCGGGCTTTTGACTATGCCAGTGGCCAGCCTGTTTCGGCCGAAGAACCCCAGGGATGCAGCAATGTATTCAGCATCAAGGATGTTGAACCTCCTATTGTAATAAATCCTGAATGTGGCGACAGCATCCAGGCATCAGTGCCTCAAAACATGATTTTCAGCTGGACCATGCCTCCGGGCACCCCGTTCAACACGCAGTATTACTTCAAAATGATCGAAATACTTCCCTACGACCGCGATCCCAATGACGCCATGAATTCCACCGGCCACCCCGGTTTCTATGAATCAACCGTTTTTTCAACCAATCTGTTGTATGGTCCGGCCGAACCTGCTTTGGTTGAAGGGAAACACTATGCTTTTTCAATAACAGCAATTGATCCTTCGGGAAATACTGCCTACCGCAACGGAGGGAGAAGCGAAGTCTGCAGTTTTGTTTATAAATCGCTGGAGAATCCGAATAACCCTAATCCGACGCCGAATAATAATAACCCGGTTCCTCCTCCAAACAATAATAACCCGGTTCCTCCTCCTCCTAATAACAATCCGAACCCCATCAGCCTGATGGATGCCCCGCAACTGAACTGTTCCTGTAAAACAACTGTTCTTGACAAAGTTGTGAATAATTCAAATGCCAAGTTTGGAACGGTGGTTCATGTCGGGGCTTTTGAGATGACCTTATCGAATGATGTGATTGAAAAAAACGGGGTGCTTACAGGTACAGGTACCATCCCGGTTCCTTTCTTAAACAGCAATTTGCTCAAGATAAGGGTCGAATATGCTGACTTGCAGGTGAACGCCTCTAACCAGGCTGTTGCCGGGTCAGTACGCGCCAAACGCAATGGAAATGCGGTCGGAATCATGCCTGCTTATGATGACCCGAAAGCACCGGTAGCTTTTACGAAGAATGACATCCTGAAAGTGGGCGATTATGTGAGCAACACGGTGAACAATGCAATAGCAACCGTGAACAATTCAATCAATTCTGTTGGCTGGGAAATGCCCTTTGGGATTGAACAGGATATTTCGGGCGAAAAAATAGTTGTAGCCATAACCGATATATTATTTGCTCCTGACCAGGCCGGTTTTAATGCCTGCCTAGCATTTGATGTACCGGAAGGAGGCCCGGGCAATAAACTGGCGCTGGGTGCCAAGAATGTTTGTTTCAAGAATAATACAGGATTGTGCGGCGAGGCAGTGCTGTTCCTGGTTGAAGATTTTAAAATCAATGCATTGAATTTTACCTTTATCAGGGCTACCGGGAATAGCAACTCCCAGGCCGGAACCTATGCCATTTTTGACCCTAACGGGTTCAAACAACTGCATATTAAAGCAGAATACGATTTCTCGCAGGATGTAATTGTACGCCAGTCAGATAAGGGAATAGTGAAGGCTACCTTTGAAACTGATATCAAGAGTTGGAACAACTGGTACGCGAGTGTTAACATAGACCCGTTTTTTGCCGCTGGGTACGACGATTTTGGATTTTCTCTGAAAACCCCTGCTTTTTATGACCATTCTGATAGCATCAACGCTCCCGATATGCCCAAGGGAGCCATTGAAACCAAGACCAATCACATGGATAAAACCTGGATGGGGTTTTTCTTTTCAGAACTGGATGCAACACTTCCTGCAGTTATTAAAAGGGCTGACAACAAGCCGGTTTCAATTTCCGTTAAGAATTTCATGATCGACAACCAGGGCTTTACAGGTGACCTGGATGCGCAGAATGTGCTGGCGATCAGCGATGGCGACCTGAACAGCTGGTACTATTCGCTTGACGATATCAATGTGCGATTTGTCAATTCCTCATTTATTAAAGGCGGTCTGAAAGGAAAGCTGTTATTGCCCGTTTCCGGCGATCCTGCCAAAAATCCCCAGGATGAACTGGATTACACCTGTACGTTGAGTAAACCTGCTTCGGCTGACAGCTCCTTTAATTTCCAGTTTGTGATTCAGCCCAAAAACAATATCTCGGCTAAATTATGGGAAGCAACACTGAATCTGAAAAACACTTCAACTATCATAGTCAGCAACAAGAAAACAAAAGAAAACCCTAAAGGCGATTTCAGGGCTGATGCAACCTTAAACGGTGACATAACAATTGTAGCTGATTTGAGTCCCATTCCCAAAATTGATTTCAAGGCAATTGAATTCCAGGACTTTCAGCTGATGACCTATTCCCCCTATATTTCAGGAAAATTCAGCTTCTTTAGTTTTGCCAGTCCCCCTAAATCAGCAGGTGGTTTCCCGGTTACGATCAGCAGTATAAAGCCGGTTTTTAAAGGCGCCACAGTAGGGATTTCGTTTGATCTTGGTGTTACCCTGGCCGATATTGCTGCATTGCCTAATGCCACCACCAAACTGGCTGTCGTCGGCGATTTAACCATGACAAACGGGAGGCCTGACTGGGGAAACCCGCGCCTTGAGGTTGACAGCATAGGCGTAAAAGGCCCGTTGGGACCATTGGACATCGAAGGTTATGTTAAATTTTTCGATAATGATATTAAATATGGAAATGGAGTAAAAGGTGCCCTCCAGGCAAAACTCAGCCTTGGCGTAAACAAAATTGTAATAAACAGCCATATTATGTTTGGCCATACTACCTATTATTATTGGTATGTGGACCTTTCCTATCTTAC
>JANXXZ010000389.1 GCA_025350385.1 Bacteroidales bacterium | reverse complement strand
TCCTAAATTCGCTACCTTACCTTCCTGGATAACAAATACTACCCCTTCGGGGGATATTTTCAATGATTTCGCCCGTGAAATGTTTTGCAGTGGCAAGCATTACCTGCCTTCTGATCAACTCACTCCCGGCCGGACCAATTATGGAACCAATAAAAATTTCACCTGCATCAGGTATGCCCAAATATTGCTTATGTATGCCGAGGCGCTTACACAGGGAGCTTCAGGGACAGCGGGTTCAGCCGATAACGCGGTTAACCTTGTAAGGGCAAGGGCTGGTATTCCCGCCCTCTCAGGAGTTACCAATGCACAGGTAATGGACGAAAAATTCGCCGAACTTGCCACGGAATGGGGCGACCGGTTTTACGATATGGTCAGGCTTGGCAAAACGGACGAGTTGAGCTATGAGGGAAGAACATTTACAACCGATAAGACTTTCCTTCCCTATCCGCAGGCCCAGGTTGATCTTTTACCGGCGTTAAAGCAATAAATTGTTCAACATACCACTAATATATAAGAAAGATGAAAATCCTAAAATATTTGTTTATTTCCCTGCTGTTGATGGCTGCTGCTAGCTCATGCCAGAAAGGAATTGACCCTATCGAAGCAGTTGCCCCCGGTCCTGATACCGCCGCCCCGGTTGTAGTGGTTAATTACCCTCTTGAAGGCTCACTGGTTCGTGATACTCTTGTGAAGTCTACGATCGTAATCAAAGTAAATGCCTCTGACGATATCGAACTTAAAAAAGTCAGCATATTGATCGATGGTACTGAAGATACATCATATACTTCTTTCAAAGATTACAGGAGGGCTGTTATTGAATTCTCCTATACCGGCATCACCTTAGGCGATCATGTACTCACCGTGGTTGCTACCGATATGTCGGATAAGAGTACAACCGCAACAGTCAATTTCAAGAAAGTTGCTCCTTATGCTCCTTTGAACGGGGAAGTCTTGTATATGCCATTTGATGGCGACTATAATGACCTTGTCAGTTTTAAAGCGGCAACAGCTGTCGGAACACCCGGCTTTGCCGCGGGTAAAGTAAACCAGGCATACGCAGGTGCAGCCAATGCCTATCTTACTTTCCCGACAACTGGATTGCTGGGTAAAACTTTCAGTGCCACTCTTTGGTATCAGCTGAATGGTGATCCCCCGAGAGGTGGCATTCTCGCTATATGCCGTCCTTATGTGGTTTATAATGACACCACCAGGTTCAAGGGTTTCAGGATGGCCCGTGAACCAAATTCCAATGTCGCCCTCCAAAACCTGTGGGTCAATTTCGGAATTGGTGCTGCCGAGGTTTGGATGAATCCTTTTTTTGCAGTCGCACCATCTGCTGACTGGATGCACGTGGCAGTTTCGATCTCCGAAACCCATGCATCCATCTATGTGAATGGGATATCTGTAAAGGAAGCAGATATCACTTCACCGATCGATTGGACCGGATGCACTTCACTATCCATTGGTTCCGGGGCCCCGAATTTCACGTATTGGGAGCACTTTTCCGATAAAAGCCTGATTGACGAGTTGCGGATTTTCAATAAAGCGCTTAGCTCTGCTGAAGTGTTGCAAATTTACCATATGAAGAAATAGTTGGTGGAATGACTATGTTAGGGTTTGAAAGAGGGTATGGGGATATCTCAACCCTCTTTCTCACTTAATCCTCGCCCTGACGGGTTCATAAAAATATCGTTCTTACCTGTGATCAATATCCGGGACAATTCATTCACAAGGTTAATTCCCGGAAACTTACCCTGATAATCCAAATTCCATGATTCTTAACCTGATTTACCGGACTGTCAAACCTGCTGTTTCGCTCCCGCTCATACTTTTTTCGGGTATGTTGATCATGACATCCTGTAAAAAGGATCAAGGTACCAACACCGGTACACTGGAACTCATATCCTGTTTCGTGGGGAACATTCAACTGCAGAATGCTGCCGAAATCACCAATGTACCACTCAACCAGGATATTGAACTCATATTTTCCGCACCACTTGATACCATACAGGCTAAAAAAAGTATTATCCTGAAAGATCATACCGGTACTACGGTATCGGGCATCCGCTTCGTGTTTACCCCTGATTATACAACAGTTAAACTACGTCACAGCCAGAATCTTCTCAAGCTGGAACATTATATTTTAGCTGTGACATCCTCATTGAAGGGAAGTTCCGGACAGTCGTTCAGCGGGGCGGAATTCGGTTTCACCACCATAAGCGGAATTTTTACACTTGAGAATATTTTACTGGATAACAGGAATTTTAATCAGCCGAACAAACCCAATAATATCAAAAGGATTGGATCAGCTTTAAAGCTGGATTTTTCGGATGCATTGGACACGGTACAAATCAGGAGTAAATTCACACTTTCAGGAAATGCCATTTACAATGTAACCTACAGTAACAATTTCAAAACTGTTAACCTGGTTTGCCCGGTTGGACTGGAAGGATATAAAAAGTACAATTTTTCGGTTTCATTGAATCTAAAATCAGTATCTGGTTCCTCGTTCGGAGGTTTCGATAATACATTCATGACCGAAATCGATTCAAGCCTGAAATTCCCATTAATTACTGATGATCAGTTGCTTACGCTAATTCAGCAGCAAACTTTCAAATACTTCTACAATTATGCCCATCCTTCCTGCGGTATGGCAAGGGAACGGTTAAATTCAGCCGATGTGGTTACAACAGGGGGATCAGGATTTGGAGTCATGGCGCTTGTAGTGGGCATGGAACGAAATTTCATAACTCGTAACGAAGGAATCTCAAGGATGGATAAAATCCTTCATTTCCTTGAAACCTGCGACCGCTTCCACGGGGCCTGGCCTCACTGGCTGAACGGGAATACCGGCAAAACGGTGCCTTTCAGTCCGAATGACAATGGCGGTGACCTGGTTGAAACCTCATACATGATACAGGGATTGCTTACCATGCGCCAGTACTTGAATCCGGCTGATGGCACCGAAAACAGCCTTATCGGGAGGATCAATGATCTTTGCAGCACCGTGGAATATGACTGGTTTACCAATGGAGGACAGAACTCCCTCTTCTGGCATTGGTCACCCACAACCGGTTGGCTGATAAATTTCAGGATTGAAGGCTATAATGAAACCCTGATAACCTATGTGGTTGCCGCCACATCCGTCACCCATCCGATCCCGGCAATCGCTTACCACCAGGGTTATGCACGAAACGGTGCTATTGTAAACGGAAATTTATATTACGGGATAAAACTGCCTCTGGGTGAACCTTACGGAGGCCCACTCTTCTTTTCCCAATATTCCTATCTCGGGCTTGATCCCAGGAATTTGAGTGACATGTACGCAAACTACTGGGAACAGAATGTAAACCAGTCGCTGATTAATCATGCCTATTGCAAAGACAATCCAAAGAAATATGTGGGTTATGGCGATCAATCCTGGGGATTGACAGCCAGTGATAATCCCTGGGGATACAGCGCTCATTCACCTACAAACGACCTGGGTGTTATCAGTCCCACAGCCGCCGTTTCG
>JANXXZ010000355.1 GCA_025350385.1 Bacteroidales bacterium | reverse complement strand
TCCTAAGTTCCTGGGGGTTCCATCCACCATTAGGTTTGCCGGTCTTAGGATCACGGCCTTCGAGGGTGTACCAGAAAATCTGCCCGAGAGCGGTTGCATCAGGACCTAAAGTGGGTTGCACCCCAACAGGAAGCGTACCGGCAGGGAGTGAACTTAGTTTTTCGAGAATACGGGAGCGGCTCCAGTAGAAATCTATATTATCCTTGAAAATAATATAGATAAATGACATGCCAAACATGGATGTACTTCGTATAGTTTGAACACCGGGAATACCGAGTAAGGCAGTAGTTAAAGGGTATGTTACCTGATCCTGGATGTCCCTGGGTGAACGCCCCATCCATTCTGTGGCAACTATTTGTTGGTTTTCGCCAATGTCGGGGATGGCATCCACAGCAATGGGATCACGGGGCAGAAATCCTGAGTTCCAGTTAAATGGCATGAAAACAATACCCAGTACAATAAAAGAGATGAGGAAGATAAAAGTTATCAGCCGGTTTTCGAGAAAGTATTTGACAAGGCGGTTAAACATGCGTCATTTATTTTGGAATATTGAGCAGCATTATTAAAGAAGTTTCAGAAAGCGACAGGCAGTTTGTTCAAACTGCCAGGATCAAGCTGCTGTCGCCTCCTTATGTTTTATTTCTTTGGTGGCAGTGAATCCGGGTGTGCTGACATTTGCGTCGTATCAATGGATGACAAGAGAACCAATTTCATGCCACATTTAGGACAATCGCCGGGCTTGTCGCTGCGAACTTTGGGGTGCATAGTACAGGTATAGACTTCTGTTTTAGCATTTGTTGCTTCAACCGAGGTGTTTGCAGGAGTTGAATTGGCGCATGCATTGAATACAAATGCAAGAGAGAATACCAGTAATATTAAGATGATATTTTTCATTAGTTGTCGAATTATTGATTAACAAAATTAACTCAATTTTAAACATTTAGCAATTAAACATGTGTTTGATTACATGCAACACCCCATTTTCATTTGATGGTCCTGGGACTTAGCTTTCTTTAGTTTCATCCCACATTTAGGACATTTCCCCGGTTCCATCGAAGTTACTTCAGGATGCATAGGGCAAGAATAAAGGGCAGTAGATTTTGCCACTAAATCCATTTTACATTTAGGGCATTTACCCGGCGAATTACTCACGACTTCAGGATGCATAGGGCAGCTATACAGGACAGTCAACTTTTGAACCAGATCCATTCCGCATTTAGGACAGGTTCCCGGTTTATCGCTAACGATTTCGGGGTGCATGGAGCAGGTATAAGTGATACCAGTACCGCTTTGTTGTTTAAGACTGTTAGACTCTGTTTGAGAAGTTTGAGCGGTGGCAAACCCAATGAAAAAAATCATTGAGCATACCATTATTATCATTCTTTTCATTTTAAATAGTTTTAGTTGATTAATTGAGTAATGGATGGATTATATGATCAGCTTTAATTCAAAGTGACACAGGCACTTTGAATTAAAGCAGCTTAACTACTTTCTTGTTAGTTATGAATGCCATTATGATAGGGCTGATGATTCAAGTGCAGATGCTGCATAGTACTGTAGTAACCATTCATCATTGCAGTGTCCTGATGCCATCGTGATGTATCCATCATCCCTCCAACCATCATTCCACCACCCATCATACCACCACCTGAGGTATAGCCCGGCATCATTACTCCATTACGGTACATTTCGTCACCAAAGAGTTTGTAGTGCATACTGAACATGGAATCGCTGTGATGATAAAGGCTGTCGTACCTGAGACAGAACCTGTTGCCTTTATGCATCTGCGCAGTATCGTAAATCATAATAAGGGTATCGTTGTATGACTGAGAGAGTGTTAATGCCGTTTTGGCATTTTTCTGTGCATTTTCGAGTGTAGTGTAATTTACATCCTGGCTGTTGTCTTTTTTACATCCGGAAGTAAATACTACCAAGAGAACCATCACGCTTGTGATCGAAAGGATTAATTTCATTGTTTAAAGATTTAATTGTTAATTATTTGTGTGAATTGTAATGCTAGTAAGATTTTTATTTAAGCTTGCTGATTACAGCCGACTCCAGAGATAGCAATAACAGTGAGTGTCAGTATATCGGGCTCTTAAAAGATCGATATTCACTACAAGAAATTGCTGGCAGGTGTTTTTTTGAGAAGGAGAGAATCAGGAAAATGTAGCAGATAATGGCAAGAATGCCTGAGTGACATTATTATTATCACCAGAAATACTGTGTATGCTACAATAAAGGATTACCCCCTAAAAGAGGATTTCAGCAACGGAAATTGCCAAATGATGCCGGCGAATGGCCGGCCAAAGAAATGAAAAACGTTCGATGCTTTAATACATCAGCAGGTATTGATACTGGTTGATAATCGAATAAACTATTAATAAAGGCTGTATGTAAACTAACAAAATCTGTAAGAGCCTGGGTAGAAACGGAAGAGCCAGCTTCGAAGTTGTCATTTACTTTACTGAATTTAAAAACATTGTGGCATTTATCGCAATGACCATTGCAACATGCTTTTGGAGTTGAATACACTGAAAAAGACATTTCAGCTAAACCGCAATAATGCCTTGTAACAGGCAAACCTCCCGTTGCTACCAACAAGAGTAATATTATTGCAATATTTGCGGCTTTTTTGAGCATATTTTCATTAGAAGCTGCAAAAGTAACGGATAAACATGCAGATTGTTATATGCGTTATGGATTTTTAACATTAGGTTAACACGGGGTGATAATTACAGAAACCACAAATTCTCTTTCCCGAAGTCCGGTAATTTATCGTGCTGGAAGTAAGGATAGATAGATGCTACCATTTCGGGGTATTTGATAGTAACCGGAAGACTTTGCTGATCGGTACTTTTCCAATACATGCGTGAGAATTGATATACCTGGTCTATTAGTTGTTCAACCAGATTCATGTCATCCATCATGCCTTTAACTGTGCATGACAAAGCGATCTTAACAGGGAAATGATATTCCTTTTGCGCAGGCTTAGAGGTAGGTTCATACCGGGTATTATTGAATAAAAGATATTCTGATTTACCTACCTTTAAAATTGTACCGCTGTAAGGCATGAGGTTATCAGGATCTTTCATGTCAAAACCAAGGAGTTCTTTGCTTTCCGTTTTATTGATCGTAACCACAATTACCGGGATAGGCAAACCCAATGCATGAAGGGTTTTGATAATAGGTTCCAGTTCTTTTTTTGAGATGTCTTTATAAAAATGGATAACCAACCTCTTAGCCGTATGATTAGTTACAATAAACTTTCCTACTGCTTCCCTGATTGATCCTGCAAGGCTGTAAGTATCGTTACTCTTAAAACAGTCAAAGCCCTTAAACATGCCTTCGTTGTTAAAACAAAAAGCTGATCCGACAAACCTTGTTTTTTGAGTTACAGAATAAAAAGCGCCTACTCCGACTATTAATTCGTTAACTGGTGGTCTGTTAAGCTTCCAGGGAATACCGCCCAATTTAGCTAACATAGCAATTTCGATATGAGGCAGGAAAGTATTAAAGTATTTGTTGGGTTGGCCATTTTTCAGCAGGTGTTCACTCTTGATTACCTGTGAAAGCACATCTTCATACAACAGTATTTCTTTAATTTTATAATAGATGCTGACTCGGGCCTCGTCTTTCTCCAACTTAGGAACCGGATTAACAAATAAAGCCATGTATTGCGTATCGGGCAACCAGTCTGCATTTTTTACCGCGTTGCGAACTGTTGTTACTGCATTTTTGACTTCATCAAATTCGATGTTCTTTGTTATGTCTAACTCGAAAGGAATTTTGATGTAATCCTGCATACGAGGAAACGGGAATTTTTCATCTTTATAACCACTGTGCAAGTACCGGTATAGTTCAGTTACAGCACCCTTCTTATCAGAAGCCTGATAAATGAAGAAGAATTTGAAGTTGCTGGGTTTCTTCGGAAGCTGGTAGGGCCCTTTATATTTAAAATCTTTCTTGGGTTCTTTACCAGTATTCGGATGCGAATAAAGTAAGTCGTTTGATGCAGGACTGATGATCCGAGATTGTTCTATTGCTGAGCTATAAAATCCATCAACAGACAGAGGGATTATATTTCTGAAAGTATCCGTATCCAGATGCTTTGTGTAGAAGTCCTGTAATATTTTATAGTATTTTGGGTAACGATTTTTGAGTGTCGGTACATCAAAAGCAATCTCAAAGTGAGGCTTTAGCGTGTTGCTAACTACCGGATAGCATTTTTCGGGTTGATTTATAACTTCCTGAGGCCGATATTTCCATTTGTATAAAATGCCATTGAATGCAATCCAGTTAAATAGTTCGGTCTTGAAATTATAAATCTGGGACACGGGCTTTTTTAGGACTTTAGTTGTGCCATCATATGATACCACAAGTTCATGCTTATCAGTTACCCTGCCATGTTGCACTTTCAATGTGAACTGGTTATACACACTGAACTTATCATTTTTTATTTCAGTATCAAGAAACCAGACTTCCGTTTCACTTGTAAAATTCTGGTGCATAATATCTGCAACTCCTGTAAAGTATTGCCTAATAAGATACCTGAAATAGTGACTGGCAAAGCGAGGATTCTCGGTTAAGTTAATATTCAATACCAAAGCCCCATCTTTGGGTGGTTGAAAATCAGTATAAAGCTTTTCGAGATTTGCTAATTCAGCTTCAGAAAAATAATAGTCTAAAAGGCCATTTAAATCGTTTTTAAATACCGGATAACTGTTAGGTATACGTTCCTGATAAAATGAAAATTCGGATTCCTGGATAGGGGCAGTGAACGGAATAATGTTCAAGCGCAGTTCTTGTTGCATAAGCGGTAGTATTTAAGTTAAATATTAACAAATTACTGGTTTAAAAAATGTGTTAGAAATCGTATCCCGGTAGTGGAGTAATATTAAGCTTACAAATAACTTATGTATTCAGATTTGTTTGTTTTTACAGTTCCAGATTTATAGTTGCCGTATCAATTCTTTCGCCTTCTCCACATTATATGCTCCTTCAATGGCTTTCTTATCAAAAATCATAAAGTATAGGAAATCTTTACCGGCAAGTTCGGCCCATTTGTTGCCTAAGCGGCATTTGGCTGCGCTGTCGGAATTATCGCGGTCGTCGCCTTTGGTTTCGATAAGAATGATTTTACCGGCTTTTGAAACAACTATGAAATCGGGGAAATGGTTGGATTTGAATCCGTTGATTGCAAAGCCTTTGCCACGGCCTAAATTGCGATGCCAGAACGCAATGTTTGAGAGGCTGGCAATAGATGTTATTACCGATGCTTCAAAGTTGTTCATCAAGCCTTCACGCTCATAAAGAGAATGTCCTATGGATGCGCCCAGAGGACCGGGAACAATCATTTCGGGGAAAGTCCAGGATGGTTCGGTAACTACCTTGCCAATAGTAACAAGGTCGTTAAAACGGCCTTCGGCATAGTTATCGGCATGTAAGCGGATTTTTGCTTTTATCCTGTCGGAATAACTCCATTTCCTTACCAGTATGTCACGTAACTGTTCGGCATTTAATTGACCAATGATCCTTTCGACATAAACCCGTATTTCCTGATCCGGAATGGGATATAGATCGCCAACAACCTGGACAATCTGATGGGCAATGTCTTTTACCTGTTTGTCCTTGGGTTTGGCAAGAATGTATTCGATAATAGGATCTTTGAATTGTACATCTTCAATCTTCGTAAAGCGAGGTGCGTATTCATCATTACGCATGTGCTCAATATCTACCTTGTACAAATCGGATTCAATCTGGTCGAAATCAATTTTAGAATCCTCGTTACTTAACTTGAAATTGCTAAGCAGAGATTCCTGATTCAGACGGACCTTATCAGTTGCGAAAATATCACTGGGTGCAACCTGCAGAAAGAATTGCGGCAGATTGATGGTTGCCGCTACAGCCTTGTTTGAATCAACGATCCTGTATCGTTTTACCTTGTCGCCCATTTCCTGAAATATGTTTTCATCAATTGGTTGCTTGCTTTGCGTTTCAATTACGGCCTCCATTTCACGGTTCTGTGTTTCGGCCATATTTTCAATATCGGTAACTACTGAGTGTTGCGTTTCCGGAATGCTGTTGAAGTCGGGATTGAAAACGATCCTTTCGGGTATAATTTCATCCGGGTTGGGTTGGGCTTCTTCCTGTTCAGGAAACAGAAATGATTCCAATGGTTTTACGGATACTTGTTTCTTTTCATCCTCAGGCATTATGTCCTGCTGCCGGTAGTCCTTTTCGCTGAAACCGGAATCCTGTAAGGCTCTTACAATGCTTTGCAAGGTTTCGTTAAACTTAGCGGAGGCTGTAAGCACATACGAAACATTCAATAAGGGCGCTGTATGTTTCATTACATAAGGCTGACGAAGCACACGGCCCAGGATTTGTTCCACATCAACGGCTGATGATTTGTCGGCAAGAGAGGCAAGGATATAAGCAAACGGACAATCCCAACCTTCCTTGAGTGCATTTATTGTAATGATATACCTTACAGGGCAATCCCTTGAGCTAAGATCAATGCCTTTTAATTCATCCTTTTCGGCTGTTTTAATCTTGATCTGATCTTCCGGAATGCCAACCTTTAAAAGCTGCTCCTTCAGTTTTTCAAATGTTGTATTGTCCTCGCCGGTGCGGGGCTGTGCCTGGAATAAAATGATTGGCCGGATGTATTTGCCACCTGCTTTATCCTGTTCCATTGCCAAAGCTTCCAGTTTACGCTGCAAGTGTAAGGCGCTGTTTATAACCTCGGTTTTGTCGTGATGGTTGTAAACGATTACCGGAAGTTTAACCATGTGGTCCTTTTTCAATTCAATGGCAGGAACAAGGCTGACAATGTTGCTGTTATCCCTTGGTGTTGCGGTAAGATCGAGCACAAAGGAAGGATTCAGCGCGTTGAGCATATCAACACTTAAATCACTTTCGGCATTGTGGCTTTCGTCAACAATCAATACCGGATTCAAGCTTCGTATAACGTTTATTAAGGCCGTATCGTCAGTATCTTCCAACAAGTGCGAAATACTCTTGTACTGGCTTGCAAATGGCGCTAATTGACCGTTTTCCTGATACACCTTACGATCCTCCTTGTTACGGGCACGGAGGCTTGAAAAGCTCATTACTACAATGGTTAACTGCTCTTTAACTACCGTTGGATTGAAGTTAGAGCCCTGCAAAAGGTCTTTCTTTTCGTACACTTCAACACGGTGGTTAAAAAGGCTATCGAGTTTCTGGCGGTAGGGATGATCGGGATTGCTGAGGTTGTTAATAGTTTGATCAAGGAGGTTACTCCAGGGAACCAGCCAAACAACAAATTTGGGCATGTCGCTTGTATAGGCTGAAAATATGCTGTGTAACGCATTGCAGGCAATAAAGGTTTTGCCGCCTGCTGTCGGGACTTTCATACAAACGTGGGCAGCTTTGGGAATGGTGTTTTTGTAAGGCTGCATTCCACTGCCATTCATCGGATTGTATGGCCCTATTCGATCTTCCCAGTATTTATTAAATGCCACATTCATTGCCTTGTACTTCTGAACGTATTCCAGATACAGTTCAAGGTCCTTAATTACTTTTTGCTGATAGGATTTTAATTCCACAATTATTGATTTACGATTTTAGATTTACAATTTACGATTGGGGTGCTACGATTTACGATTTTCTTTCTGTCGGAGGGTTTTGATTGAGGAAACTACTATTGAAAGAATTTGATTGGTTTCTTCTTTCAACGCGGTTACTCTGCCTGTTTCAACCAGGCTGCTTTCTTCCACGACTTCGAGCCAGTATATCGTTTCATCACTTTCTTCCTCAACGATTTTAAGTTTGTTGATGAAATCAGCTGTTGATTTTGCCCTACAAGCTGCCCTGTAATTTGCGCCAATCGATGTTCCGCTTTTTATTATTTGTTTAGCAATTACCCATGACGATGGTTTATTGGGTAGTTCATCAACCAGCTTAATTACGTCTATTCCTATCTGTTTAGTCCTCTTTTTTATAATTTCCTGCATAACGTTCTCTTTAATCGTAAATCGTAAATCAAAAATCGTCATTCGTAAATTGTAACTCGTAAATTACTTTTCACCTTCAATCTCGTTGTTTTTCCCTTTCAGCGTTTTTGCGTTTTTATTAGTAATCACGCTTTTACCTGTTTTTTCTTCAATTTCTTTTCTGGTATTGCCGGCAATGGTGCCGCCTTGCCGGGCTATTTTGCGATTTTGATCAAATGTCTCAGGCCTTTTTTCTTTTGAGATTTCGGTGGTAGTAGCTTCGGCAAGCATATTTAAAACAAGTTCGAGGTTCGACATATGGTCGCGGAGGTTTTCCTTTTTCAGATCTTTAAATTCTTTATACTTTTTCGTTGAGAAGCCACTCCAGGCTTTTGTAATTTCGTCGGTGAGTATGGCAAATTCCTGGCCTTTCTTTACGCCGCGGGTTTCCCATTCGTCAGTAAGCTCCTTGCGAACCTCAATGCTTTTTAACCGTTGGTTGATCCATTCTTTTGAATACCCTTTTTTAAGGTAGGTTTCCATTAATCGCTCAATACCGATTTCAGGGTCTTCAATCTCATCAATTCTTTCACGACCAACCTGTGCCAACCACATTTTAATAGGCTCCGCTTTAGGCGAAGGGATACTTTGAATCAGCCGGAATAACTGTTCAGTATCAGCAACATCAGTATAACGCAACTTGCCATCTTCGGCAAGCAATTTCAAACGGTTACAATTTGTAACCGTTTCATTGCCTTCCTTTAATAGCCTGCTCTTTAATACTTTCCAATAATTTCGGGCACCCTGAAACGTTGGTTGTTCAGTTAAAACAGATATTATATCAACAATTGAAAAATACCATTTTTCATCTTTGTCGCTCCACACCGAACGAATCTGTTTCTGCTCAAATAGTTTTATTGCGGTTTCTTTTGTCATATTAAAAACGTGTTACATCACGGGGAATCTTCTTGAAAATGATGTTTTGCTTCATCATAAAATCTTTTGGTAACAGGCAATTATCAGCATATATCACGTATTG
>JANXXZ010000338.1 GCA_025350385.1 Bacteroidales bacterium | reverse complement strand
GATGACCAGGATCCTCAAGGACAACGGCATATTTATATATAAATAAATTTGTGTTTTCAGTTACGCTGATCGAATACCGGAGTTGCTCAGCTTCAGCATTCACATCATCATTTCCTAACCTTGCTCCATAAGATTCTCCCGGCGGAAGGGTAAATAATCCATTCTCCGTATGTGGATCATACGTTCCGGGTGAGGTGATTATGGTATGCCTGCCATTCCTGAGTCCAAGATTAGCCGGTGGGTTTTCAAAATTACCCCAGTAACCAATCCACCCTGTAAAATCTCCGAGTTGAAAATTTGAATTCGGGCAGGTACTTTCAACCTGGGCATATACCTGTAAACTAAAGATAATAAAGAAGAAACCTACTGATAAAATACGACAGTAACTGTGTAACTGCTTCATAAAAAATATCTTACGACAATAACTAAATTCTGTTGTATCTCTAAAAACAATCGCTGAAAATATGCTGAAGCAATTCCTGTGGATAATAAACTTCTTCAGTCCTGGAAACCAGGCCCAACTGGTTTCAATTATCTATAATTCAATTCAAAAGTATAAAAGATATCTATATATACAATTACAATAACTTTATTTTAATATAAATCTATGCATAAATTAAACAGGTCTTTAATGTGAAGCCATTCATAAATAGCAGGCTGCTCAGAAACATAAGCAGAAGTATACATATCAAATTTTTAATATATTTCAAACTTTAATAGCATTGGATTCAAATTGATACAGCCTGGTCCTATCTGCCTGATTAGGACATTCATCTTCAACAGTAAATCCAGGGATTCAGAATTAACCAACCAACACAACCGATTGTTTAGCTCCGCTCTTCCCGGGAATTATTTTGTCTTTTTCAGGAATGAAATCGCTCCCAGGTTTGATCTCATGGCTGACCGTATAACAAGAATCAGCATAACCGGGATAACTGCCAGGTTAACAGATTGAGGAATTACCATCAACGAAAGCAGGAATCCTACAGTAATCATCAGGATAATTTTAAACCAGATAGTCGGCCTGCTTTTAATAAAAAGCGCAATAAATGCGATGAACAGGATGGGATTGAGCCAGACCAGGTGAAGATTCATTCTCATGGCTTCGTGATCGGTAAAAAAATTACAGAACAGCATCATGACCGATAGGGCCGAAAACAGAAAGAACAATGCCCGGTCAATCCATACAAGACTTCTGCTGCCGTTTTTCAGGACAGACCATAAGGCGACCAGGAAGAACAGCATGCTAAAAACAAGAAGAGGAGAAAGGAAGAATCCGGTATCGTCGGAAACAGGGTCAAAATTCAGGACAGCCACCGGCTTTTCGAGAAGCGGAATCGTTTGGCCGGTTTCCTTAATATTTAAGAGGGAAAGGTTTTTCATCAGATCTTCCGGCAGGAACATGCAATCCCTGAACCCGGCTTTCCTGTCACCCGGGCAACCAATTAAAAGGTCTGTCCCAAAGGTAAGCCAGGGCATTGGCTGTTGGGCCTTATCAATTTTATCCCTGAAAGTAGAGCGGTCTTCATTATTTTCAACTGGGAAAACCAGTTTTTCGCCCAATGTTTTTTCAAGAATGTCGCGTATCCGGGTGGCACAATTATCATAGAAAAAATCATAATAATAGTACGTGTTTTCAGGCTGCATATTGATATCCAGCAGGAGAATGAGCCTGCCCTTTTCTTCTGTGGTAAGGTTTATTTTCTGTGAGAAGACGGGACGTTTTTCATAAACATATTCTCGGAGAAACAGCTCATACGGAACCTCGTCAATTTTATATTTCAACCGTCCCTTGGCAAATTTCCAAACAAAATCGGGTGTATCAAAATCATAGACTCCCCAGCTGAAAACCTGGTCGAAACCATTGGAAGCCTTAACGACCCGGATGGCACTATGCCCGTAAATTGTTGAAACATCATTGCCGGGCCCACAGGTAAGCAGGTAAAATACGGTTGAATCAGCTGATTGCGAAAAAGCGGGGATTGACACGGTGAAAAGCAGGAAAAATAAGATACTTGCTGGTTTTGGCATTTGATTCGGTTATTGATTTCGGGGGGTGAATATAGCAAATTATCCCCGGCTGGGAATTTATTGCATGGTTTCAAGCAGTCCGGATCCGGCGTCACAAAAGGAAGTTAAGCTGCTTAATTCCTGCAGCGAAAGTTGGTTCAAATTTAAAGATTCCTTTGTTGATGGGAATACTGATGTTAATTCAAATTGCAAAATTCAAAATGCAAAGTTCAAAAAGCAAAGGCTAACTGATTGTACTACTACAAATAATTACCGATATTCTATGCTGTTTCAAATTGAATTAAAAACATCAAACATCAAACATTAACACAAAATATAAAATGTAAAAGTATCGCAGCCCCTTAACTTTTTCATTCTTAATCTAATGTTATATGTTTTTCATAATTTTTTGGTTCTGGCTTGTCCAGGTTAGGGAATATCAATAATTGAAAGGATTGTTAACCCGGGGTACCCTCTGTCTCCAGAATTCATTGAAGCTGGAACGGGGACTGTTACAAATCCAGACTCCGGTGCCATATTCCCTGGCAAGCGGGTTATTTATCCGCCCTATTTCACGACAGTCGGAAAACAGCTTGTTTACATCATCGCCAAGAGTATCGTTGATGTAAATGAAAGAAGTTATCTCTTGTTTGGGATTCCTGGGGAACCAATAGTAAAAACTTTCGGAAAAACAGACGGGTTCCGGTAAATTGTATTTCTTCCCCAGCACCATTACTGCACCTGCCTGCCCGTAGTTCTCGGCATAGATCATAACAGCCTGTTTATCCTGAACCTGTTCATAGGCTTTTGATGTGATCAGGGCCAGTTCATCCCATCCGATCATATCGGCATAATCCTGGGGAAGGCTGTGGATTCGTCCGGTTTCCCAGCGAAGAGCGGCATCGAAACCTGATTTCTTTTTTACATCCGCAAAATACCCGGCAAGTTTTTCTGCTTTATATATTGGTATTCCCATCGGTATGATCGGAAGGGTGAGAAGCAACATCAACAGGGGAAGTAATATCCTGGTGAATGTTTTCTTTATTTTAAGTTCCCAGTAAACACCCCCGGCTGCGATCCAAAGAGGAAATAAACCTTCGGTGTAGTAGCTTTTACCCTTCAGGATGGCGAGTAAAACTAAAACGATAAGACACGCAAAACCTAGGGGGCGAAACTTTTTCATGTTTTTACCCAGACATAGGAAGAAAATCCCGGGGATAAGAAGAATGGCAGCCATTGTGGCAATAAAAACCTGGTCGGTGAAGAAATCAAACCGGTTAACATGCACCAGCTGGATGTTGCTCAACGCACGCATGTGAACCAGGACAGGCAGATGATATTTTAGCTGCCAGATAATGTTAGGAAGAAAGACAATAATTGCGATGAAGATGGCAATATAAAATGCTTTTCTGGTGAAGATTATGCGATAGGACGAGAAAATAAGAACTGCAAGCAAAGCCAATATTTCCAGGGCAATCAGATATTTATTCAGCATTCCCAGTCCGGCTGACAACCCGAGCAGGAGGAGGTAACGGTCGGCTTTCGTATTTATCCACTTCAGCAGCAGCCAAAAGATCAGGCTCCAGAAGATAACATCAAAACACACCGGCATGAAAAGGGAAAAACCGCGAAGGTTAAATGGCGCAACCGATAAAGCGATGGCTACGATGATCTGCCCATAGTTTTTTCCTTTAAGTTCCTTTGTGATGGATGCCCCTAGAATGATAAGCACTCCGCTGAGCATTATGGGAATGATCCTGGCGGCAAACAATGAATAGCCCAGGGTATGAATCATGAGCCAGGCAAAAAAACCAATTAACGGAGGCTCGGATGCATAACCAGCCGACAGGTGCTGCCCTAATGAAAAGTAAAGTAATTCATCGCGGTGAAACCCGAGCGTATTGTAAAAGGACAGGTGTAATGCAACATTCAGGACAGCAATGAGCATGACCCAGGGAGAGAGGCGGGTGGCTGTGTCTTTTTGTCCTGTCAAAGGGATTAAGTTGGTTTGTCCTGGTAGTTAATACACCGAATGTCAGTAATAAATTTCTGTCAACTTTATGAATGCAATACCGGGAATCCTTACCTCCGGGACTTTTTCAATCGTTACGCTGGTAAAAATACACCAGCAATTTAGCGGATCACAATAAAAGCTATTTACTCCGGATAAAATCAATTGTTTTTTGTGGTGATGACATCAGTGGCATTTTCATCCAGTCGTTATACCGGGCTTTTGTTTCACGCACCTTACCCCGGGTTGAGGCGGCTGCCTGCATATCGGAGAAATACTGACTTAAGGCTGCGATCATTTCCGGCCCACCGGCTTTTCCATGTCCGGGAATAACGGTTTTAATATCCAGGCGTGTCGGGAGCAGGTTTAACATGGCTTTCCACTTGTCAATATCCGTTCCGTTCGGCCGGATCAATGCGGGATTTATTTTGTTGAACACCAGGTCGCCCGAGAAAAGGAGTTTCCGGTTCCTGAGATACACAACCATATCGTCAAAGGTATGCGCCTGTCCCATATTGTACATTGCTACTGTTTCATCGCCCAGGTTCAGTATGAGGCTGTCGGTTACAAAATCGGTAGGCCGGTTTTCAGGTTTCATCTCTTTTTTAACAAAGGCCGGATCATACCCGCCGATATAGATTTTGCTCCCATTATACAGGTGGTTCCCGTTTGTATGGTCACCGTGAAGATGGGTGTTTATGACGATGATCTTTTTTGAGCCTGCTTTCTCTTTGGCCATTTTGTAAAGATCCTTTGCCAGGGAAAACATTTTGGTATCAATAACCACCACGGCGCTGTCAGTTACAAGAATCCCGCTGTTCCCAGCCCCGCTGACCATGGTCAGGTTTTTATCGATAACCGTACTTTCGGAGGTAAAGAAAAAATGATAAAAAGGAAACATATAAATGACCAGGACGATAATCGCAAATACGATCAAAGCGCCCAGGTAGAGTAGTATTTTTTTCAGTTTCATAACGATTGGGTTTGAAGTAATTGGTGTTTCAGTGTTCCACTCATTGAGGGTTTGTTGATTAGAACTTCCTGGTCGCCCCCCTTCCCACTTCTCCTTGTCAAAGTTTCTTGAAAATTAAAATTTTACAAGTTTAACATGCCTGTTTCCGCAATTGAGCAGGTAAATCCCGGGATTGAGAAATGCAAGCTCAAGGATCGTTGTTCCGGGCAGAAGTTTTCCTGCTAAAACCAGTTTTCCATTTATGCTGTAAAGATAATAAGGAAGTGGTTCATTTTCATCAAGGGTAATATATGCTTTTTCATGAACAGGATTCGGATAAATTTTAAGGAAATTTTTGGCCTTATTTTCACCGATTCCGTTATAGGTCACTGGTAGAGTAATCAGGTTGCTGAGAAACGATTTAAGACCACTTACTCTCTGTCGGAGTAATTTAACAGATGAAATATTATCGCCTGCATAGTCGCGTGCCCAGGTAAAGCAATAATCAAGTGGAACTGACTGCCCGGCATTGAATGTAAAGGGCCCTACTGAACCGATTCCGCGACGGTCGTTAGGTAAATTACCTGCTGTTTTTTCTGTCCAATAATAACCGTTTTGGTTATAGCCTCCATTAGGTGGCACTCCCAGTGTGCCCCAATTACAGATAGTATCACTGTTGCCCGGGAAAATAAAATTACAATAAGGTCCTACTCCTGTAGGAATTGTATCACACAAGTTCAAGCTCCCATTGCTCCCATAATTAACTGAGTTCCGCATATCATCATAAGGATGGAAATAATCGTCACCATAAGTCGGACATCCCAGATAAACTATCCTTCGTGAAGAAGAACGGGTTAATCCCATTCGTTCATTATCAGAAATCCCATCCCCGAAATTCAAGCCGTTTATTCCTTCATCGCAATTATTGG
>JANXXZ010000313.1 GCA_025350385.1 Bacteroidales bacterium | reverse complement strand
AGAAGTATTCCCTGCAGGCATCCAGGCCTGTAACCGTAACAGTATTTCCGTTTCCCACATACACTACCTGCTGGCCTGATCCGCTGTAAACCGGGTTTGCGGCAGGCGGGGCAACTCCATCTACAGGATCGGTGAATACGTTTGTATTGCTAATTATTACGTACCGGCCGGATCCGTTTCCGTTTGTCCATTGTAACGGAATATCGGTGAGGTTGGTTGCTGTGGAAATAATATTGGTAGCAGGAATAGATGGTGTTGCGCAAACCGTCCAGGAAATTACAACGTTGTCGGTTGCTATACCATGATCATTCGTATAACTGAAGTGCGGATGGTCCCATTTCATCATCAGGTACTCGTTATTATTGAGTGTAAACCCGGATAAAGTACTGGACAATGATCTGAAATTTGTAGGATCATTCCCGTTAAGAGCGCCTATCCCTGAAGCTGAATTTATGGGCGCCTGGAAATTGAGGGCACCCAGGGTAGTCCATGCAGTACCAGGTTGCAGGAGTGTAATGACTGTCGCTGATTTTTTATAATAAAAATAGATTTTTTGAGGTGAGGCGCTGTTTCCACCATTTCTCCATTGCTCACCTCTGTAAGCAACCTGGATATCGGATATCGGCGAGCCTGATAAATTTTGCAACTGAACACCCCAGGCAAAGCCTGGTGAAAAGTTATAAACTCCTACGAGTGAACCCAGTGCCCTGTCAGTCGCGCCGGTTGTCCCGTAACTATATGCATTGGTGGCATTGTTACTGCCATTATCCGGAGCGATCGTATTCATCCCGGCTATGCCACTTTGCAGATACCAGAAAGGAATTGTGCTATTATCAACCCATGTTGCAGAGGTACCGGGTAAAGTGTCAAAATTCTGGTAATAGGTTCCTGAAGTAACCAGATGCAATGCCTGCCCAAAAATTTTACTGAATGGTGCAAACGCAAAGAGTATAAACAATACAATTATTAATTGCCTTGATGACAATCTGTTAAAGCGTTTATATAGAACAGGAATATTCAATCTTTATTGGTTTTCAGGAGTTACGGTAAATATTATTTCATGATACGAAAATAACTGTTTTTTATGGATTATTAAGTAAGAGGTACAGAAATTAACATATAAATTATATACGATCACATTACTTAGGGCAAAATATATAATACTAAGCATTATATATCAAAAATGATTAGTATTCATTGTATTAGCAAAAAAAAGCCTTCCGGATCAAATCACCGGAAGGCTTTTTAATCACAATGAGTCACTTACAAACTCTTGATTTCAGCTACCAATTTTTGAAGTGTAGCTTTAGCGTCGCCAAACAGCATCCGGTTCTTGGAGTGGTAGAACAGGTTGTTTGGAATAGCTGCATAACCGGCGGCCATAGAGCGTTTCATAACAATTATGTTCTTTGCATCCAGCGCCTTAATGATTGGCATACCATAAATAGGACTTGATGGATCATCCTCGGCAGCGGGATTTACAACGTCGTTTGCACCTATTACAATTACCACATCCGTATTGCTCATCTCGTTATTTGCGTCTTCCATTTCCACGAGTTTTTCGTAGGGAACATCGGCTTCGGCCAATAACACGTTCATGTGTCCTGGCATTCGACCGGCCACAGGGTGTATGGCATATTTTACTTCAACACCTTTACTGGCAAGCAGGTTGTCGAGTTCGTGGCAAAGGTGCTGCGCCTGGGCTACAGCTAAGCCATATCCGGGAACGATATATACCTTTTGCGAGTAACTAAGCAATACTGCAGCGTCGCTGAGCGAAATTTCCTTCACTGTTTTGTCAGCGGCTTCAACACCACCGGCGCCGGCAACGCCGAAAGCGCCGATGATCACATTCATGAGTGAACGATTCATGGCTTTGCACATGAGGATGGTCAGGATTGTACCTGATGAACCAACAAGGATACCTCCGGTTAACATAGCCTGGTTTCCGTAAAGGAATCCACCCATGGCAGCTGCCACACCGGTAAATGAGTTCAGGAGTGAAATCACAACAGGCATATCGGCTCCGCCGATCGGCATAACGAATGTTACGCCATAAACCAGGGCGGCAAAAGCAAACAGGTAGATAGGCAGATTATTGTCGGTTTCCGGTTTCATGAAAAGGATCAGAACCAGCGATACAAACAGAAGTACCAGGAAACTCAGGTTTATGATGCGCAGAACCGGATGCTTAATGTCGCCGATGCGTCCGTCAAGTTTCCCGAATGCGATCATACTGCCGGCAAACGATACTCCCCCGATCATTAATCCAAGCAGGATGGCAATTCCTTCACCTCCGAGCATATGAGAATCACCGGCAAGGGCCATTGCATTTTGCATCTTCGGGAATTCCATCAATGAAATAAGGGCAGCACAGGCACCCCCCATTCCGTTAAAGATGGAAACCATCTGGGGCATGGCAGTCATTTTTACCTTTTTGGAGGCATACCAGCCAATAAAACTTCCTATTGCCAGGGCAATAAGGATAAAAGGCACATTTTCAATGTGTTTTCCTTCTTTTACATGGAAAAGAATCGTAAACAGGATGGCAGCGCCCATTCCGGCAGCAGCCCAAAGGTTACCTGACCTTGCGGTAGCAGGATGGCTGAGTTTCTTCAATCCTAAAATGAAGAGAACAGAAGCAAGCAGGTACGAAATTTCCAGTACGGAGATCTGATTTGCGAGAGAAATAATGTTGTCCATAGTTCAGTCCCCCTAGTTTTTCTTTTTCTTAAACATTTCGAGCATGCGGTCGGTAACTACAAATCCGCCGACAACATTCAGTGTGCCGAGGATAACGGCAATGAAGCCGAGAATGAGTGAAAGGGTGCTTTCGGCATGACCCATCACGATAATGGCACCGATAATTACTACCCCGTGAATGGCATTGCTCCCCGACATAAGCGGGGTATGCAGTACCGCCGGAACGTGCGATATTACTTCGATTCCAAGAAATATGGAGAGAACGATAGCAAATATCATCTCTTTATAGTCCAGGAAGAATTTTAGAACTTCATCCATAAGTTTATTGTTTTTTAGGTTTATTGTTGTGAGTTTATATCTGGATTTATTAGAAAAGTACCAAAGTACCCGGGTACCATGTACCCTTTTACAAATAACTCAGTCTTTTTCAAGTTTTCCAGGATTTGTTTTTTTTACTGGTAAGTTTTAGAGAATACTAATAACAAAGATATCTCTGAAATTTTGTCTCATTTAAGAGTATTGATCAGGTTGATGATAGCGGTTTTGATTTTTGCGCAGATTTCCATAATTTCTCTGACTTTTTCATTCGGAATGTAAGTGAAATCAACAGCCAGGTATATCATACTGCGCACTTCACTGCATGATGCTTTGGCTATCTGGAGAAATCTTCTGAATTCAGGATTTGAAAACCGTTCAAATCCTTCAGCAATATTGTTCATCACTGATATTGCCGCCCTGTTGATCTGATCGCGAAAAGAATAATCTTTCAAATCAAGAAAAGTAAAATGGACCAGGTTAGCCAGAGCTCTGGATTCCTGCCAGATTACCAATTCTTCAAAATTTCTAACCATAGTTTCTGAAATGCTAAAATCAGTTTTCTCAGGTTTTATTTTTCTCGGTTTTTTTTTTCTGATCAAATCTTCAAATTAAATCTATCCGGTCCATAGTGAATACAATTGTATTACCCGGAATCAAGACCATTTGGCACTTTGGTACCCGGGTACCCGGGTACCCGGGTACTTTCTCTACCCAATCACCCCTTTCACCCTCTCATGAACAATCTCTTTCCCATGGGTCACTGCCGTTCCTTTTACGATATCATCTTCCCAGTTCAGGTTTAGACTACCTTCTTTTGTAATGATGAGTTTCAGGAAATTGATCACATTTTTACCAAACATGCGGCTGGCATCGGTGGGCATATCGGTAGGTAACTGGGAATTACCGATTATCTTCACGCCATTATGAATGACTGTTTCGTTGTTTTTGGTAAGTTCACAGTTGCCACCGGTTGATGCGGCAAGATCAATGATCACGGAACCGGGGCGCATGGCTTCAACGGTTGCTGTTCTGAGCAACAAAGGTGCATTCCTGCCCGGAATCTGGGCGGTGCAGATAACAACATCTGATTTTACAGCCTGGTCGTGAATGGACTGGGCCTGGCGCTGCTTGAACTCTTCAGTCTGTTCAACAGCATACCCGCCGGCGGTCTTGTCGTCAACTGCTCCCTCAACTTCAACGAATTTGCCACCAAGTCCGACAACTTCTTCTTTCACGGCAGCCCGTACATCAAATACATACACAACGGCTCCAAGTTTCCTTGAAGTGGCGATGGCCTGCAGTCCGGCAACCCCGGCTCCCAGGATGAGCATGTTGGCTGGCTTAATTGTTCCGGCAGCAGTCATGAACATCGGGAAGAATTTAGGCAGTGTGTTGGCGGCAGTGAGCACAGCTTTATAGCCGGCAACCGTTGCCATGGAAGAGAGGATGTCCATTGCCTGGGCACGGCTGGTGCGTGGCACAACATCCAGGCTGAAGCTGGTGATGCTTTTGGCCGCCATTTCTTTCACGAGTTCGTGGTTGAAATAAGGATTCATGACTGCCATAAATACCTGTCCATCTTTCAGCAGGGCTGTTTCTTCCTTTTCGGGAGGGTTGATTTTAATCACCAGGTCAGAGCCGGCAATTACATTGGGTTTAGTGTCGACTTTTGCGCCTGCCTGCTCATACTCCGTGTCGGAGGCAAATGCCCTTTCACCGGCACCTTTTTCGACAAGCACAGCAACGTTCATCTTCACCAGCGTGGCGACACTCTCAGGAAGCATGGCAACCCGGTTTTCGCCTTCAATTTCTTTAAGTATTCCTATTGTCATAACAGTAGGGGATTTTTAGGATTTAGTGCGGGCAAATGTAAAATAATTTGCATGATACTATCAAATTATATTGACTCCGTTTATACTAAATTCAGTGAAACACGGAAAAAATTGATGAATACTGTTAAATTGTTAACAACTTAAACAGAAACATAACCCTTTTCAGCCGTTGGATTTATAAGTAAAAATATTTCAGGTATTGAATTGAAAAATATTCTGGCAAAATAAACAGCAGTTACGGTAATCCGTAAAATCATTAATCCTGATATGCAGACTCAATCTAAATAAGAATTGTATTTAATCATTTTGATTTTATAATTATTTTTAATTTATTGGATATATCCGGACCGCTATAAAACAGGATTAAAAGCTCCCTAACAGGTGAATCAATTTTATTTTATTCCTTTTTATCAG
>JANXXZ010000261.1 GCA_025350385.1 Bacteroidales bacterium | reverse complement strand
GTTGGCACCGTTACTGCCGTTGGTACCGTCTTTCCCGGCAGGACCTTGTGGCCCCATAGGCCCTTCTTTGGTACAGGATGTGATCAGCAGCCCGGCACCGATTGCAAGCATAAATAGCACTTTTTTCATAATGCGTTGGTTTTGTTAGTTGTTAGGGTTTGTTTTTGAGTTTATTTCTTTTTGTTTTGTGACAGAATATTCATTAATGATATTACATCAGTAAGAATGCAAATATGTAATTATATCTGATCATATTTTTAAGTGATGTGCTGATATTTCTGCATGTCTTCAATGAAGTTTTACGTTATTTGATTGATATAAATCAACCAATAATTGACATATATAAATTTTTAGATATATAGGTATGTATTACATACATCGGCAGGCTGAATACTTAGGAATTAATTGATTTCGTGTTTTTCCCCGGTATTGCTTCAGCCTTAACTTTTCCTGATTTATTGATCAGTATCAGCTGAACGATCGCATAAATATAATGACCCCACACCCCGGCAAGCATTATAATGAGGGTAATAATCATCCACAGCGGGGCAATCGGTGTCCATAATTCACGTGAAGGCCGGTCGGGACTGATAAGGTGTTTGTGAAGTCCCCAGGTGTTGGTTGCCTGCCCCTGGACATTCCCATAAACTTCATTATCTTCTACTAACGCGACAATGGTTAAATTGCCGAGGGAGTCACCGATGATATTAGTTGGAAATTCGGCTGTACCGATTCCAGTTGAATCGAGTGAAATGGAAGCCAGTTTAAGCATGCTGAACATACGTGGAACTGAAACAGTAATATCCACCGGGCCCAGCGGGGTCTCCTTGCCGTCGGCGTTGAGTTGTGTTGCCTCGACTTTTACATACCGCACGGAGTCTTCTTCATAAAAAGATACTGATAGTTTAGCCGGTTTCAATGCTGATTCTCCTTCGGCAGCTGTAAATTTATCATTTCCTTCATAAGCAGCCTTGAAGGTTATCAATTGAACTTCATTTCTGGTAAAGCGGTTGTGTGCCGGCACTTTGAAGAAAGCAATTCCCTGCTCGTTGGTTTTCGCTTTGCCCAGAACCTGGACGGTTTCAGTCATTTTTACCGAAAAGCTGATCGGTGCATTTACCAGTAGGGTAGCTCCTTCTTCATGTTTAACGCTTACAATGGCTTTTAACTGTATACTATCGTCAGAAGTGCTTGTGCAGCTGAATTTCATCACGGTCTCGGATGGGCCGGTTTTAGCAGCTTCTTTCTGGGCAACGGATTGCTTAAAGCCGGCTACTGATGCGATGGCAAACAGGATGATGATAATTTTTTGCATCTGCATATAATTTGTTTTATTTACTCAAATCTAAAAGTTAATGTTGTCAATGTTTTGACAGGATGACTAATTCTCTTTGTCTGACTCTTAAACCAGCATTAATTTTTCAGTATTGTTTTCTTACAAGGTGATATCTCCAGGTTCAATAGGTTCTTCTTTAAGTTCTGAAACCTGGACAATAGGGATAAATTTTGAGGCAATGGTAAAGAAAAGACAAAAAGAAGCTACTCCTCCGGCTGTAAGGGTCCATTCGACCCATGTAGCCGAATAATGCCTCCAGGCTTCACGGGCATCCTCAATTGGCAGGTAGGGTGATTCAAGCGTCGGGACAACAATAAGGTATCGGTTCATCCAGAGGGCGATAATTACCACCACGGCAGTAATCGTGATATTCCTGATACTGCGGAATCTCTTGAATCCAACGACTATGAGCGGGAGCAGGACTCCGACATAATTGGAAAAAATAAAAAATAGATAATAGTCTTTAAACAGGATCTTTATCAGCATCTCGTCATTCTTTTCAGAACCGTACCATTTAGTGAGGTATTCACTGAAGGTAAAGTAGCCGAAAAAAGCAGCAAGCACCAGCATGATCACACCCACGTTCACAAAATGTTTCAGGGTTATATGTTCTTCAAGATGATATACT
The DNA here is from genome assembly GCA_025350385.1 of Bacteroidales bacterium. Lineage (GTDB taxonomy): Bacteria > Bacteroidota > Bacteroidia > Bacteroidales > UBA4417 > UBA4417. Next base: position 5,640 of record JANXXZ010000261.1, on the reverse strand, counting down.
TTCCTGAAAACTGCCATGGCTAAAATCAATACACCGGTTCCGGAATACACGGCTGCAATAACGAAGTAGGGCCCGAAAATAGTGCTGTGCCAGCCAGGTTGAAGGGTAACACTGAATATCCATGCCAACACTGAGTATACTATGATTGCAATGGCAATAACCATGGCGGCCATAATATCGGTAGCATGTTTAAGTCGTTTCTGCTGTTCAGGAGTACCAGTATAGCCCAAAGCCAGGATTTTGTACATTTTCTTTTGCCAGGCCGGAACTTTAAGTTCACTGAAATCTCGAAGTTTACTCAGGTCGCGGAGTAAAGCTAGGTAAAGGAAAATGAAACACCCGAAAATATCGGATGAAATAGCAATAACGTCCCAGGTGATAGGTGATTGAATACGACCGAAAAGCACCAGGTTGGGTAAGCGGTCGAGTCTGCCGACACAAAGCATAATGTATAAAGGTCCTATCAACAGGGATATAACCGTTATAAATTCAGCCATCCTGATAATAGGTTTTCTCCATTCGGCATGAAACAGGTGAAGTGTACCGGAAATCAACGCCCCGGCATAGCTGATTCCCATGAAAAAGATAAAGTTTACGATGTAAACTCCCCAAACCACATTATCGCGCATACCGGTAACGATATGTCCTTTGGTCACTTGGGTGTAAAGGGCAAACAAGCCCATACAGACCCCGAAAATCAGGAAACCGATCCATACTTTGCCCAGGTTACTGGTTCGTTCCAGTTGAGGAGCGAATTCCTTTAGCATGTTATCCGAAGTAATGTCGCTCATTATTTTTTCTCCTTTTTCTTAAGTTTCTGAACATAGGGAGTATTATCATATCGTGCTTTGATATCCTCATCAAGTCCGTCATAACCGCGTTCAACCGGGAATTGCCTTTCAACAGGCGGCAGGTAGTATACATTTGGACGGGTACCCAGGTTTTCAAGATACTGGTATCCTGCCCGGTCGCGGATCAGGTCGCTGAATTTATAGGTGTCAACTCCATTGGTGACGACATCTTCGTCAATATCACCATAGTAAATAACTCCCATCGGGCAGGCTGATACACAGTAAGGAAGTTTGCCTTCACGGGCAAGGTCGGGGCAGAAATCGCATTTCGAAACGGTTCCTTCCACACCAGGTACACTCTTTTCAGGGGAATAAGGTTGTTTTGAGTCGTATGCATCCTCATGTTTCCATGAAAAAATGCGAGTGGAATAGGGACAACCGGTCATACAGAATTTGCATCCTATGCATCGTTCATTGTCAATGAGAACAATGCCATCGCTACGTTTAAAGGTTGCGCCTACTGGGCAAACACTCACACACTGAGGGTTGTCGCAATGATAACAGGGCTTCGGGAACCAATACGGAGCTGATTTCTCAGAATCCTGTAAAAGGTAAACCTTCATAAATTCCTCTCCTTTGGTCAGGTTATGTCCTTTCTGGCAAGCTTCCACACATTTACGGGCATTCTTGCATTTTGCAAGGTCTATGACCATAACAAATTTTCGTCCGGGGATACCTTCATGCGATTCTTTCCGGCCAACGGGTGCAAGTGAAAGGTAGTTCTTATCTACTTCCATTACTTCACCCGAAGTGGTGAGTACTTTGATTTTTTCTCCCGATTCACCCTTGAGGCTTTTTCCGGCGGCTAACAGAGCCCCGGTGGCAACTGTTCCTGCACCGGCTAGTAAGCCAAGTTTCAGGAATTTACGGCGGGAATTGTTATCTTGGTTCTTTTCTTGGTCCATCGCTAACTACATTGTTATATGACCGGTTAATAGTCTGTTTATTGGGTGAGAGATTTTTAGAAAGTAAGCATTGAATTTCCAGCCTGGATTAATGAGATTCGTGATAGCCGGTAATCATGCTTTTGAAGTTGCTTACAAATGTTGCCCCGATAGTGCAGAAGTATACATGTACAAACAGGAAGAATGAAAGAAAAAAACCTACTATAACATGAATAAAATCATTCACTTTAAGCCCGCTTGCCCCAAGTACTTTTGTAAAAAGAACTTCAGGATACAATAAGGCCCAGCCTGTAATGAAGACTATGGGCACCAACACGTACATGGCTGCCACATAGGTAAATTGCTGTAACGGGTTAAATTTGCGTTCTTTAGTTACCGGAAAAGGCGGTTTTTCATGCCTGAAAATACCGATTGTATAGTAAATGAACTGTTTGGTCAGTCTTTGAAACAAACCTTTCAAGGTCAGTTTGTAATATTTGCCATTAGATGTAAAAAAGTTCCCTGTTAAGAAAAGTAAATAATTGGCTGTAAGGAGCATACCTGCTATATTATGTATCGACACTGCAATGTCGAAGCGGATGAAACCAAATTCAGGTTTCGAGAATTGCATACTTATGCCGGTAATGATCAAAAGTAAGATGAATATGGCATTGAGAGCGTGCCAGAGCCTTACCCATTTAGGGTAGAGATATAATTTTTCAGCCATTGTTTTTTCGTTTTATGATGCGCATTGTTGCATGAATAGCTATACCGGCAAATACAAAGCCGAACATCAGCAAACTGAGTATTCCAAGGTAGTAATTCCTGTTCGCCCCGATAACGTATGATTCGTTCATAATCACTCCGTTGTAGAAGCCGGCCTTGCTGCGGCCTTCCTGCACCTTGAATTTATAAAGTGATGCCATGAGTAATGAGTTGGTTGAATGGCATTCAACACATCTCTTTACGGCTTTGGATTTAGGTTTAATATTGTGGCCGACCAGGATTGAGTCGTTAACCATTGCGTGGCACTCAATGCACCTTACATTTTTAAAATGTAGGGCCTGGTTTGGTAACCATTCATGTTTTCTAACAATATTCGGAATAACCTTATCGGTTAAAAGCTGGTATTTTGTAATATCGGCATGACAATTTAAGCAAATGGCATTGTCATAAGCAACAATATCTTTAATTTTTTCCTGCGACCGTGTGCTGATTTTATAGGTATGCGGATTGTGGCACATCCAGCAGGTGAAATCCTGGCTATGTTTAGTGGAGTGAACACTTTCCTGAAATTCAGATTCTATCTTCTCAAAATTGAATTTTGCGTATTTTGGGTCACCTCCGTGACAATCAATACAGAGATACTTTGTTTCCATTCTTAACCGGCCGGGATGCGGGAAAGTATCGTAATCTTCCGGGTGACAATCGGTACACTTAAACTGACGGTGATTTGATTCGTAAAAAAGATCGCGGTCAACAATTGCCTCGCTGTACATTTTTTTAAAAACATGGTGACCTGATTCTGTGTTATTATAGGAATATTTTGACTGCCCGTGGCATTTAAAGCAGAATTCGTTAGATTCGGCATTCTTAAAGGTCTTTTTTGTTTTGTCGTCGAGTTGGAATGAAGTGATCAGTAAGAAGAAAACCATCACTGTCATTCCCTTAGTTATGACGTTGGACAAGGGAAAGAGGTTCTTGTGCATAATTCTTATTTAGACTAAAATTCAATTAGTGCCCTTTTAAAATAGAATTGGGTGCTTACTGATAGCAGTGAAACACCCAATTCTTTTTAAAGTCAGTGATTACTTTTTCATGGTCCGCATATAGGCTACAAGTGCCCACCTGTCGGCTTCGTCAGCAATTTTTTTATCATAAGCTGGCATCTCATCGCGACCAAAGGAAGTTTTGTAGAAAATTTCCCCATCGGTAAGAGCCTGGAAAGTTTTTCCAGAGAAATCACCTGAAAAGGTCTTTAAGCCTGCTGCTTTTGGGCCATCACCCAAACCTTTAGCTCCATGGCATGATTTGCAGTGTTTTGCCCAGAGTTCTTTACCTGTAGCTAAGTCACCCTTGCCTTTCATTGTTTTGTACTTGGCCGGTGTTTCCCATGGACCAGGTTTCTTCTGCGCCATTACATTGTTGGCGAACACAAATAGGAAAGCTGCAAACATCATGGCAGCAATGCTGATCATTCGTTTTGTTTTCATAATTTAATTTTTAGGGATTAGACTAAGTGGTTTTACAATTTTCATTCCGGATTAAAAATTCCAAAGCCGGGTTATATTCAGTCCAAGGAGGAATTGCCTGTTAAAGAAATCATTCTGATTTTTCATCATGGTTTCCTGGGGGAGAATTGCCTGGGAAGTGGTAAAGAACAAATGAAATGCATGGGTACTTGTTGAAATTTCAGCACCAATACTGTAATTGGGTTTGGGCGGGTTTATGAAATCCTTATATTCAGCAATACCCTTTATTTTGAGAGGTATATCAGCCGCAACAATGAATGATGTCTGCGGGCTGATTTTATACCTTACACCAAAAGAAATCCCGATCTTGTCATGTTCCCATGCGGTTGCATCTTTCGTGGGAAAAGGAAGGTTGGGATCTGATTTGATATTAATTGTATCAACTCTTAACCAGTTATAATGGGTGAAACTTGGGGCAAGCTGCATCGAAAGATGATTATTGAACCGGCGGCTGATGATAAGTTGGCTGAAATATGACAGGCGATCGGCAAACTTGAAATTGGTGCCAAAGCTGCTTGTATCCGTTGCTTCCATGCAATTAATCTGCATATCGCCATAAAGCGTTACGGTAACCGGAATGCTGTTTGAGCGGGTCTGTTCCAGTACATTATATTTGATCTGGAAATCCTGGGCTTTGTTATACTTGGTCATTCCCCAACCTAATAACAGGTTCTTGGTAAACGTGAAGTTGAGTCCCAACCGGATATTGGATGCACCCCACAGACCATACATGTCTTTTTTCAGACCATTTTCTACCGTTCCGAACCTGTGTTGGATAACAAATTCGAAAGCATTTTTCTGCTGAACATTCGAAGTTTGCTGGTCAAATAAAAGACCGCTTTCAAATGCAGGTTTTGAGGGACGATTATCAGGGCCGGTTGGTTCTTCGGTTCCTTCCTGGGCAAAACCGCGAACCTGCAGCAGCAGTGCAATCGCGATAAACATGCAGTATATGAGCTTCATTGTTATAAAATTTCGTTTCATATTGTGAATATCTTTTTTACGATTAATCTGGTTTAATTATTTTTGATTCCCGCCTCTATCCACCTTTTTATTAATTTCAGATCATTGGCGTTGCTGTAACCGGCCATTCCAGCTCCCGGCTTTAATTCCTTATACAGAATACTGTTTTCGGGATCTTTGGATATTACGAAATTGCCGCTGACCAGAGAGTTATAGGCATTGGCAGCTCTCAGGTCAGGAGGTATGGATCCTTTATGGCACGAAATACATTTTGCTGTGAAAATTGGCACAATGTCCTTCGAAAAGCTTATTGAATCAGTTACTACGATGGTAGTATCATTTCCTGTGGTATCACTGCCGGTGGTGAATGACCAGACAAAATTTCCGGCCAGGTTAATTCCGCCTTTGCTTTTTGCCAGGGATGTTATCGTAGCTGAATAAGTAGCTTTGGGATAAAAATTGACAGAAGGAATAAATGATGCTGTTGTACCAGTATATGATACAACTCCATTAATCAATGTGTCACCATGTTTTACAAAAAATGTCGTTCCGTTAATTGTCGATGGATCCATGGCCATGTCAAATGAAGCAGTGATTTTTTTGGTCAAAGGCACTCCTGTTGCTGCATCGGCTGGGTCAGTTGACGTTACAGTAGGTTTGGGAGCAGGAATCACGTAATACTCATACTCG
>JANXXZ010000320.1 GCA_025350385.1 Bacteroidales bacterium | reverse complement strand
CGAAATTGGCCAGGTAGTTTTCGAGCCACATCACGGTTTCAAGGTCAAGGTCGTTGGTGGGCTCATCGAGGAGGAGGTTGTCGGGCTTGCCGAAAAGCGCCTGCGCCAGCAGTACTTTCACCTTTTCCTTGGCGCTGATTTCGCTCATAAGTTTATGATGGAACTCTTCCTTTATCCCCAGTCCGCTCAAAAGGTTGGCAGCATCACTTTCGGCATTCCAGCCGTCCAAGTGGGCAAATTTCTCTTCCAGATTTGATACTTTAATACCGTCGGCATCCGAAAAATCAGCTTTCATGTAAAGCGCGTCCTTTTCCTGCATCAGGTTCCATAAGGATTCATACCCCATCAGCACGGTATTCAGGACGGTACACTCATCAAATTCGGAGTGGTTCTGCCTGAGTACCGATATCCTTTCGCCGGGACCAATGTTCATGGTTCCTCTTGTGGCATCCACCTCGCCGGTAAGTATTTTCAGAAAAGTGGATTTGCCGGAACCGTTGGCCCCGATAATTCCGTAACAATTGCCATTGGCAAACTTCATATTCACATCCTGGAAAAGCTTGCGCTTACCATATTGCATTACAAGATCGGAGACCGTGATCATTTACTGCTGTTTATCTTACTAATAATTATTGAGTTATGTCCCGTGCTGGGGGGCGGCAAAAGTACTCATAAAACAGGCAGCTTTTGTGGTGAACTTATTTAATGCAATATATCCAAACCCTGAGAATAAAAAAACCGGCTCAGGTAGTCGGTTTCCTGATGAAAAAAATTTTTTTACTTCAAGTCAAAAGTTGCCTGCCCGATTTCCCGGTCCTCTGTAAAAATATTAACCAGGTAATGTCCTTTGGGAAGTTCGGCACCTTTCACGGGGTTTTCATAATAGGTACAGATATCAGCCGCGTCGCCTTCATAATTCAGCGTTTCCATGGCTGAGAACTGCAGGGTTTGTCCGAGGAACTGAAAGGTATAGGCCGGTCCGTGGGTAAGTATGCTCTTGTCGGGTTTGGCAATACGCACGAAGAACCGCTGGTAGCCAGGACTTACCAGTTTGTTTTCGCTCACCGTAAAGCAAACTTTTATTTTATCTGTCCTTGCTGCCTTATCGGTTACTTTTTCCTTTTCGGCGCCCTGTGCCTTGAGTGGAATTGCCGTTACTTTGTAGGCCTTCAAAACCGCGGCTCCGCTTATTTTCTGGTTAAGCTGTTCCTTATCCTTCGAGAGGTCGGCCGTCTTCTGTTGTTCCAGGTTATAATCGGTCTTTATTTTCTGGTTTTCATTCTTCAGTTCGCGGTTCACCGTGTATAAGGAATCAATCTGCTTTTCATACCCCTTGGTGATCAGCTGGAGTTGCAGCAGTTTTTTCTTCACCACGCTCAGTTCCGACCGCACCCCGATGAGTTTCTTGATCTCATCAGCCTTTACGTTGATAATGCTGTCCTTTTCGGTAAGCGATTCGCTCAGCGAACCATAGGCCATTTTTACCCTGTCATGCTCGGCAAGCAGCGAATCCAGCTCGGTTTGAAGTTCGAAATTCTGATCGCTGGAAGCCCGGGTAAGCATGACCACCTCTTTTTTCTGATTAAAAAGCATATAGGCCATCACAGCTATTACGGCCACCAATACTCCAATAGTAATTTTATAGCCCAATGTATTTAGAGGTCTGTCGTCCATGACTTATCAGATTATAGTATTTAATTTATTTATAATACATTACGCAAATTTAAAAGATTTCTTTTATGAAACACTTAATGGAAATAAAATCAATCCGGTTGTATATAAAAGCTGGATATCATTTTGTTTTGCGCTGAGACGGTAAGGCGCAAAGTGGCGGAGATTTATAAGTCTGTAAAACAGGGTATGAATATTCAATTAAAATTTGCTTAGCCTGTTTTTGTAGTAAAATATCAGCCTTATAAAACTCCTGATATCCAAAAAAAACCTGGCAGCTACTTTCTGGTGGAAAGATAACTGCCAGGCTAAATAACTGGTTTTATTCCCAGTCTGCTTTTTTAATGATATTAGTTCATCGAATCCATATTTGCCGGGAAAGGGTCCGATTCCCGGTAAACCTGGGACCAATCATCCTTTTTCGTTCCAGTCTTTTGAGAGGAATTTCAGATATGGGTTCCCTGTCTTTAGGAATTATTGCGCATTCATCCAACAATCAACCATCCAGCCTTCGCTCCCTCTCCCCTTCTCC
>JANXXZ010000319.1 GCA_025350385.1 Bacteroidales bacterium | reverse complement strand
TCCTGAACTCGATTTTGAAGGAATTCTTCTGACTATGTATGATTCGCGGCTTCGCCTGTCGAACCAGGTAGTTGAAGAAGTCAAAACTCATTTCCAGGACATGGTTTTTGAAACTATTGTTTATCGGAATACCCGCCTGGGTGAAGCTCCAAGTTTCGGACAGACAATTCTCATGCATGATGCCGCAAGCACTGGAGCTATCAATTATCTGAATCTGGCCCGGGAAATCCTGCAAAAAAACAATATGACTATCCTGAAGCAGGAAGATAAAGAAATTAAGGTGGATTGATTATGACGAACCCCAAGAAGAGAGCCTTAGGCAGAGGATTAAATGCCATACTCGAAAGCCCCGAAACTGATATTACATCCAAGGATATTTCAGGCTCCTATGTTGCAGGGGCTATTGCCAACATCCTGTTGAACCATATTGAGCATAATCCCTTCCAACCCCGCGAGGAATTTGATGAGAACGCGCTCCGCGAACTGGCCGACTCCATTATGGAACAAGGTATCATTCAACCCCTTACGGTTCGGAAGATGGGGTACGATAGATACCAGCTGATCTCCGGAGAACGCAGGTTGCGAGCCTCCAGACTTGCCGGGCTTACCCATGTCCCCGCTTTCATCCGCGTGGCAAATGATGAACAGATGCTGGAGTGGGCACTTATTGAGAATATTCAGCGTGAAAACCTGAATGCTCTCGAAATTGCCATGAGTTACAACCGGTTACTGGAAGAATGTGATCTGACGCCGGACGAGTTAAGCAAGCGTGTGGGGAAGAACAGGACAACGGTTGCCAATTACATCAGGCTACTCAAACTTCCGGCCGAAATACAGGCTGCCCTCCGCGACGGAACCCTGAGCATGGGTCATGCACGTTCGCTTATAAATGTTGAAAACCCTGACAAACAATTGGCCATTGCCCGGAAAATTGCACGTGATGGTCTATCGGTTCGTGAATCAGAGAAACTGGTTAAACTACTTGATAAACTTCCTCTTACGCCTAGAAGGCTTTCAAAAACAGTCTTGACCGAAAAATATGAATCGGCTCGTGAATCACTTCAGATAAAACTGAATGCAAAAGTTGAAATAAAACGCAACACAAACGGCAAAGGCTCACTCGTAATTCCATTTAATTCAGATACCGACCTTGAAAAAATTCTTTCATCATTCGGTAGTTGACCACATCGTGAATCTTGAACCGCATATTCATAGTGCTTCAGGCAACCTTGCATTAACAGCAATAACTGGCAACAAACGTAGGCTGCTTATAAGTTTATTGCTTTTATTGCTTTTGTTTCTTTCATTTCCTTCACTGGCGCAATCGCAGGATACCATCCCGATAAAATCAAAAACTGATTCCACAACCCTGGTGCATTCGCCCCGCAAAGCCACAATTTACAGCCTGGTATTACCAGGCCTGGGGCAGGCATATAATCATAAATACTGGAAAATACCAATTGTTTATGCCGGGTTTGGGACCACAATTTATTTTGTACAATTCAACCACAAGTTATATAAGGACTTCAGGGATGCCTATGCATTTTCAAGTTCAGGAAGCACCGGCACACCTCCTAATGACCTTGTAACGAAATACGCATCTGCGCAGCTTCTGGTCGGCCGCGACTACTACCGGCGCAACCTCGAGGTTTCCTGGATTGCAACGGGAGTATGGTATCTACTTACGGTTGTCGACGCTACGGTGGATGCTTACTTTTTTGATTACAACATTAATGAAGATCTTTCACTCCAGGTGAAACCATGGATAGCTCCCCCTGTGGCACGATTTAAACAAAGCGGAGGACTGACGTTCTCCATGCGGTTTTGATTCAGTTTGGGATGTTATTATTTAATACCATTTCACTGAATCGAATCATAATAACTGTATGCCAACAAGCAGGCTTCTTACGTAAATAAACAAATCATTGTTTGATGAAAATAGCGCTGATCGGTTACGGGAAGATGGGTAAGGAGGTTGAAATTGCAGCCCTGCATCAAAATCATACGATCGTAACCCGTATTGACAATGAACAGGATTGGTTATCACAACAGGAACTTTTTCTAACCTGTGACGCAGCAATCGAGTTTTCGGCTCCTGCAGTTGCTGCTGATAATATAAAAAAATGCCTGGAAGCCGGAATCCCGGTGATCAGCGGCACAACGGGATGGTACCTGTATCTGCCCGAAATTATGCAGGAATGCTACCGGCAAAACGGCAGCCTGTTTTATGCATCCAATTTCAGCATCGGGGTAAATATTTTCTTTGAAATAAACCGCCGGCTCGCCTTGTTAATGAATAAGTATACTGATTATGATGTAAAAATTGACGAAATTCATCATATTCAAAAACTGGATGCACCAAGCGGAACTGCTATAACGATTGCTAATGAAATCATTCAGTCAATTGAAAGGAAAAATGCCTGGATAAATTCACCTTCACAAAATCCTGATCAGCTGGTAATACATTCAATCCGGGAAGGCGCTGTTGCCGGCATACATTCGGTTTGCTGGGAGTCGGACATTGATTCAATAACCTTAAGGCATGAAGCGAAAAGCCGTCGGGGATTTGCTATAGGAGCTGTTCTTGCTGCTGAATTCCTTCTGGGTAAAAAAGGAATTTTCGGCATGAAAGACTTGCTGAACATTTGACAATAAGTTGACACCTTTATTGAATATGATGCATTTAACACAAATTAACGAAAGCAACTACCCAACTCTCAACAGATTGGCTGATATTTGCAGGGATTGGAAGAAAAGGACAAAAGATATGAGGCAATTGTCAATAGGCAAAAGATAAAAGATACAGATTACCGATAATTGAATCAGAACAGTTGTCAGTTAATTTTCAAGAGATTCCTTTGATTTAGTTTAGCTCGTTAGAGGATCCGCAAACACAATAAGTGCATTACATACCTATCCTGCACTGCACTGCGTTACAAAACACAATAAAATACAAACCGATGGAACTCATTACAATCCTGCTCATTTTCCTACTATTTTTCCCGGTCCTGGTATTCTGGGTT
>JANXXZ010000235.1 GCA_025350385.1 Bacteroidales bacterium | reverse complement strand
CAGTATTTTGACAAAGATGTTACCAAGGTGATCAGCAATTTAGGCTGGGAGCAGGAATATTTCCTGGTGGATGAAGCCATTTATAATGCCCGGCCGGACCTTATTCTTACCGGCCGTACCCTTATGGGACATGCCTCGGCTAAGAATCAGCAATTGGAAGACCAGTATTTTGGTCAAATTCCAAGCCGCGTCCTCAACTTTATGAAGGATCTTGAATTTGAAGCCTATAAACTGGGCATACCGGTTAAAACCCGGCATAATGAAGTAGCTCCCAACCAGTATGAACTTGCCCCGATTTATGAAGAAACAAATCTTGCAATTGATCACAACCTGCTAATCATGCAGCTGATGCGTTCGGTAGCACGCAAGCATAATTTTATTGTACTGCTGCACGAAAAACCGTTTGCCGGTATTAACGGGTCCGGGAAACACAATAACTGGTCGGTGGCAACCAACACGGGTATTAACCTGCTTTCTCCGGGCAAAACGCCCAAGTCGAACATGCAGTTCCTCACCTTTTTAATCAATACGCTAGCTGCAGTCCATAAGCACAATGCCCTGCTTAAAGCATCCATTGCATCGGCCGGTAACCAGCATCGTCTTGGAGCCAATGAAGCTCCCCCTGCAATTATTTCCGCCTTTCTGGGCCGTCAGTTGAACCAGATGCTGGATGAAATTGAGACCCGTGTTACGGATAATAAAATGTCGCCCGACGAAAAAACGGCCATCAAGCTCGACATCGGGAAAATTCCCGAAATCCTGCTCGATAATACTGATCGTAACCGTACCTCTCCTTTTGCATTTACCGGCAATCGTTTTGAATACCGCGCCGTAGGTTCATCAGCCAACTGTGCATCGGCCATGATCGCGTTAAATGCTGCCCTGGCTGTTCAGCTCATGGATTTCAAAGCGGAAGTGGATAAGCTTATTGAAAAGGATGTAAAGAAAGATGAAGCCATATTACAGGTGCTTCGCAAACTCATCAAAATTTCAAAACCTATCCGCTTCGAAGGCAATGGTTACAGCGATGAATGGAAAGTGGAAGCAGCCAAACGCGGGCTCGATTGCGAAGCCAGCGTTCCGCTCGTTTATGATGCATACCTTAGCAAGCAGTCGCGGGAATTATTCAAAAAGGCGAACATTTTCACCGATGTTGAAATGGAAGCTCGCTCAGAAGTACGGCTGGAATTATATATCAAGAAGATTCAGATTGAAGCCCGGGTTTTGAGCGACCTTGCTAAAAACCACATCCTTCCGACAATCCTGGAATATCAGACCATGTTGATTGAGAATGTAACCGGTTTGAAAGGATTATTCAGCAGCGATGATTTTGCCACCCTTTCACCGCGCAGACTCGCACAGATTAAAGAAATATCAACAGCCGTCGAAAACATCGAAAAGCTGGTTATTGAAATGATTGATGCCCGTAAACTTGCCAACAAGATTGAAGATGCCCGCGAGCGTGCACTTGAGTATGCCAATGTTGTGTTTCCTTACTTTGAGGAAATCAGGTATCACATTGATAAACTGGAACTCATCGTGGATAACAAACGCTGGCCACTCCCAAAATACCGCGAGTTGCTGTTTATCCGGTAATTTGTTATTGCGGATTGCGGATGTCGGATGTCGGATTGCGGATGTCGGATTGCGTATACTGACAACCAATAACTGATAACCAATAACAGATAACCAACAACAGTTAACCGATATCCGATAACTAATAACGGCTTATGAATTTACGATCTTGCGCCTGACCAGGTTTAGCGCATATTGTGAAAAACATTCGTCACATCTTCATCTTCTTCCATTTTATCAATCAGTTTCTCAACATCGGCCTGTTGTTCGGGAGTGAGTTCCTTGGTATCGTTGGGGATACGTTCAAATGCAAAAGTCCTGATCTCGAATTTGTTTTCTTCGAGGTATTTCTGGATAGGCCCGAAATTGGTGAATTCAGCATAGATCAGGATTTCACCTTCATCCACGAATATTTCATCCAACCCGAAATCGATCAGTTCGAGTTCCAATTCTTCAATGTCCAGTCCTTCTTTCATGGCCACTTTAAATGAACATTTCCGGTCGAAAAGGAAAGCGGTCATTCCCATGGTGCCAAAACTACCACCCCATTTATTAAAACAGCTGCGCACATTGGCTACCGTCCGTGTGGGATTATCAGTTGCTGTTTCCACCACCACTGCAACACCATGGGGAGCATAGCCTTCGTAAACCATTTCCTTATAATCCGTTGAGTCTTTTGAAACAGCCCGTTTGATAGCCCGGTCAATATTCTCCTTAGGCATATTTTCCGAGCGGGCAGTCTGGATCAGGAGGCGGAGCCGGGCATTTGAAGCCGGGTCGGGACCGCCTGATTTTACTGACATTTCAATATCCTTTCCCAACTTGGTAAAAACACGCGCCATGTTTCCCCAGCGCTTCATTTTCCTGGCTTTACGGAATTCGTAAGCTCTTCCCATCGTACCGGTATTATCTTTATTTGAAAAATATTCTGGCTATAACCGGAAAGCGGGGCAAAATTAGTTTTCTTTGTGAAATTAAAGAATAAAAAAGTTAGAAGTGCCTAAAGTTTGGAGTGCCTAAAGTACAAAGAGTTTAAAGTGCCTAGAGTTTGAAGTGCCTAAAGTTATCTCTCTTAACTAATCATCATACACACTGACATACTTTAGCTCACTTCAGGCACTTTAAGTTCTTAAGTCACGTTAGCACTAAAAATACGTTAAGCACTCCAGGCACTTTAAGTGCTTCAGGCACTTTAAGTACTTCAGGCACTTCAGCACTCCTTATAACTAAATCATCGCGGAATGAGAAACATATTGATCATTGTATTTCTGACATTGAACTACTGCGCTTTTTCAATAAAATCCGACACTATCCAGGTAACAACCCATAACCGCGTACTAGTTGTAACTAACCCATCAACCGGTGAGAAATCGTACGTAAACTGGGGCATTTTCCCGGGAGAAAAGAAGGATTTCCGCAGCATCAGCATGACTGTAACCCTGGCTTGCCCTGATACCATGCCCTGTGCCCATTGGGATTATCTCGATCACATCATGCTCCGCAGGCAGGGAAGCAAAAACAACAAACCGCTTGACTATGAACTTGGACGCATGCTCACACCCTACGGCAGCATATTCGACCGCGGATGGGAATGGGGCTGGACGGTGGATGTTATGGATTTTGCCCAGGTACTTCGCGACAGCGTGGAAATAGAGTATATCCATTCAGGCTATGAACCTAACACTGTAGGCTGGGCGCTTACGATCCGGTTCGACATTATTACCGGGAACCCGGCGGCTGAGCCGGTTTCAATCACTAAGATGTGGGAAGGTTCTTTCCGCTATGGCGATCCGAAAGAAAATATCGAAGAGAAACTCTCCCCCATTTCATTTAAAACCGATAGCAAAGCATCTTTTGGACGACTGCGGATTCAGCAAACCGGCCATGGAATGGATGAGCCGAAAGGATGCAGTGAATTCTGCTCACGGTACCGGGAAATTAAATTTGACGGAAAACTGATCGACCGGCGTGATCTGTGGAAAAAATGTAGCGATAACCCACTCTTTCCCCAGGGAGGAACCTGGATTTACAGCAGGGGGAACTGGTGTCCCGGTGACCTGCAGAAAGCGGATGCAATTGATGTGAACCTGAAACGTGGTGAACATTTCTTCGATATTGACATGGAACCTTATGCAGCGACAGGTAATATCCAGGCAAACGAAAACATAGCTTCATATCTCATACAGTATAAATCGCCTTCCAATAAAAATGATGTTGCAATTGCCGGGGTCATTTCGCCTAATGCGGATATAAACCTGCAGCGGGTGAACACGGTTTGTGCCGAGCCACATATCATTATCCGCAATATGGGACGTGAAATACTTCGTTCAGCTATAATCTTTTATGGCACCGAAGGTTACCCTATGCGTAAACATACCTGGCACGGGAGCTTACGGTTCAATGAATCGGTGGATGTGTGGATGGAAGGTCCGTTAAAATTCAAACCAGGTTCAAATATATTCATTGCGAAGGTCACCGAACCGAATGGCAGCAAGGATGGGTGGCCAGGTGATAATGAAATGAAAGTAAAATTCAACTCCCCCATTGTTCTGCCCAACCAGCTGATCATCCAGTTCCGTACCAATGAGCATCCTACGGATAATAAACTGGGACTGATTGACTCCTTTGGTGGCATGATCTTTATTAAGGAGCAAAAAAACCTGCAAAAGAACACTACGTATTGTGATACATTGAATCTGCCTGCCGGTTGTTATGAGCTTAACCTTTCGGATACTGCCGGGAACGGTCTCGAATTCTGGGCCGAGCCCGAGCAGGGATATGGATTCCTGCGCCTGCTGGATATGAAAGGCCGACTGCTCTACAACTTCGAAAGCGATTGCGGCAGCGGTCAGCACCTGGCTTTCAACGCTTCGCCAGCCTATGTGTCCGATACCACCATTACCTGCTATGCTTTCAGCGTATTCCCTTTAAAGGTGAAAGACAAACTGGTATTCGATTGTATAGCTCCAAAGCCAACAAATATAGTGGTGTTGATCCGCGGATCGGAAAATGCCCTTCTTGAAAAACATGAATTCCTGAACCTGCAAAACAGGCTGACGAACATTGATGTGAGCCATCTGCCGTCGGGAAGGTACTTTTTCGAAGTACAGGTTAATGGAGAGAGGCAGTTCAAGAAGAGGTTCAATAAGGAGTAATTCAGGT
Source organism: Bacteroidales bacterium (assembly GCA_025350385.1). Taxonomy (GTDB): domain Bacteria; phylum Bacteroidota; class Bacteroidia; order Bacteroidales; family UBA4417; genus UBA4417. The sequence goes on along the minus strand of JANXXZ010000235.1, from coordinate 1,757 downwards.
TATAAGAGAGGAGTTTTGAAAGAGGAGTGAAGAGTAATGAGCGATGAGTTTTGAAAGATGAGATTTATGATACAAGAAAATAGGAAAAAGTCAAAAGTGAAGAATGAGTAGTAAATAGTAAATATTTACTATGAGAAATATCTGGCACTGAAAGGTGGCGGGGATTTTTTTATGGAACTGACAATAAATTTTTCGCAGGTAATACATTATTTTTATCTGGAAAATCATTATTTTTAATGGTATTTTCTTTGATTTATTTTTTATTCATTCAGTATTAACCTATTGTTTTATGAAAACTATAAAGCTCAGCCAATTGGATTATAAGGGTGAGGAGCGTTTGTTCCTTGAATTTGAATATGATGCAGAGCTTATTGCTCTAGCAAGGACGATAGAGGGAGCGAGGTGGAGCCGGACAGAAAAAGGGTGGCATGCTCCTTACAGCCGCGAAATGATCACGAATTTGCTACAGTTGTTCAAGGGAAAGGCATGGATTGATTATTCGTCGGTTACTACCGGTAAACCGGGCGGTAAGCCTGCCGTGAAAGAAGTGAAGATTACCGGCAGGCCATCGCTTCCTGCACTTACAGAGTTTATGCAAACGAAAGTGCGAATTTTCACTGACTGGATGCGCAGCCGTCGATACAGTGAAAGCACTATAAAGACTTATAGCGAAAGCCTGAGGATTTTCATGCGTTTTCATGCTGACAAAGCAATTCAGGATATAGAGAATGATGATCTGATCCGTTTCAACAACGATTATATACTGGCTAATGGGTACAGTTCGAGTTTCCAGAACCAGGTGGTGAATGCGATAAAACAGTTCTATAAAAACATTGAACACCGCAACCTTGACATTGAACTGATCCACAGGCCCAGAAGAGAGCACAGATTACCCAATGTGTTAAGTAAGGAGGAGATTACCCTGCTGCTAAAAGCATCTAAATACAACATTAAACATAATGCGATGCTTTCGCTCATTTATTCGTGCGGACTGAGACGGAGCGAACTGATAAACCTCAGGCCTGCCGATGTAGATTCGCACAGGGGAGTGATTATTATTAGGAATGCGAAGGGTAAAAAGGACAGGGTTGTACCCTTATCTCAGAAGATTTTAATGCTTTTGCGCGATTATTACAGGGAGAACCGAACCGAAACCTGGCTTTTTGAAGGATGGAATTCAGGTAATAAATATTCAGAACGATCGCTCGAAGAAGTATTAAAGAAATCGCTTACCTTAGCAGGTATAAAAAAGCCAGTAACATTGCATTGGCTAAGGCATTCATTTGCGACTCATTTGCTGGAAGCAGGGGTTGATTTGCGTTACATCCAGGAACTGCTGGGGCATAAGAGCAGCAGGACAACAGAAATATACACCCATGTAAGCACAAAGCAATTGCAGCAAATAAAATCACCTTTTGACGATCTTGATTTGTGATAGGATAAGCTCAATGCAATATCTTGAAAAACTGAGGTTATTCTACCAATAATTGCTATCTAAACTCAGTTTTTGACCAATGGAGTTGAGGATATATGTAAGTTATCGTTTAGTTATGAGAAGAGAATAAATTGAATGAATGATATGAGTGAATCGGGAGTAAACGAGCCTGTAATTTCAATTGGATTAGGTCTTTGATAAAGCATAAAGTGGTTAACGAAACGGAGGTAAAATAAGTGAACGTCCGGACTTCCAGCAAGAGAAAAATAGCGGTCTTATTCAAGAAATTAAATTGTTGTCTTTAGAGTGATGGGAATATTGC
>JANXXZ010000213.1 GCA_025350385.1 Bacteroidales bacterium | reverse complement strand
CAAACAACCCGGCATGACCTGCAACTCCTCCCATCATGGCAGCGGCCGGATCATGCACATCGCCATGGACGAGCTGGTGGCGAAAAATCGTATCATTTTCGGTTGGAATGATCCGGCTCAGGGGGAAACGTTCGTGGGGCCTGAATCCCATTGTTGGCAACCCTAAGGGCTTATAAAAGATATTGTTGACAAACTGGTCAAGTGAGGCACCCGAAAGGTGTTCAACCGCCTGTTGCATCAGGATAAAACCAATGTCACTGTATTTATATTCTTTTTTATCCGAAACGGGAGAATGCACTATTGAGTCCAGCATTCGCTGCGGGAAATCCCTGCGGATATAAAGATTTGCAGCAACCCTTAAAGAAAATATACTATCAGGCGCATTCCGGAAAATTGTGGAATCAGGCTTACCATTGAGCTGAACTTTCTTATAAAACGGGATCCAGGCTACAAGCCCGGCCTGGTGTGCCATCACTTCACGTACCGTGATCCTGCTTTTATTGCTATTTTCGAGAATTTGAGCATAACGGGAGAGTTCTTTATCCGGATCCAGGAGTTTTTCATCATACAGTTTCATCATCGCCAAAGAAGTTGCTGCTACCTTGGTGATACTGGCCAAGTCGTAAATATCTGAGTTTATTACAGGCTCCCTGCAGCTATAATCGTGGTAGCCAAATGATTTTGAATAGATCACCTTCCCGTTTTTTGCTATGAGGACCTGGCAACCCGGGTAAGCCTTCAGCCGGATGCCTTCATTGGCAATGCTGTCAACCTTTGCAAGCGATGCCGACGCGATCCCGACATCTTCCGGCAAGGTAAACTTGAACCTGCTGGCTGGAGCATCCGGAATCCCTGCATGAAGCGGGTACCGTGCCGAGATACTCACGGGTGTATGCCCTTTTGCGGCTATACCTCCGGTAATAAGTTGAGCCGACATATCGTAGGCATAAGGGTTATCCTGGTATGATACTATGATTGCTTTTGCTTTTTCCATGTCATTAAAGATGGAGACAGAATAGGGCAAGGCAAATAAATTCAGAATAACAGGTCTGAAGGTCAGCAGCGAATCCACAAGCCTGCTTGCAGAAGCGGTAATGCCAAAATTCCTTGCAGGGGACGGATGCGTATTATTTAGCGAAACGATCAATAAATTATAGCCCGCCAGCTGCATAAAAAGTCTTTCCTGTTGCTTTGAATCTGATTCACGGGGGAGAGTATAATGATCTACCGCCAGATAAGATGAAAGCCGTTGCTGAAAAAGCGTTTCTTCAGGAAAACCGATAGTTACCGAAGCAATCCGGAGGGTATCCGGCATGGCAATAGGAATCAGCCCGGCCTCGTTTTTCAGCAGGGTAATGGCGTTTTGGTAAAGATTATAGTTCAGCAATTCGACCGCAGGAGAATTCAGGTCAGTGTAGAGTCCTTTCAGTTCGACATATTGTTTATTAACAAGACCCAGGCGGTATTTATACCCGAGCACTTTTTTACATCGCTCCTCAAGAAGGGTGTTTGAAATCAGTCCTGAATCAATAGCGGTCTGTATCTCACAAATAGCACTATCAACTGATTCAGGCAGAAGCAACACGTCATTCCCGGCCTGTAAGGCTTTAACTTCTATCGTACCGGCTTTACTGGATTCTGATGCACCTTTCATGTCGAGTGCATCAGTAAATATCAGCCCGTTAAAGCCCAGTTTCTCCCGCAAAAGTCCCGCAACAATCAGAGGTGACAGGCTTGATGGTAAATTCCTTGTTGTATCAAGGGCCGGGACTAACAGGTGACCAACCATGATCCCGTCAATTCCTGCATCAATCAGCTTCCTGAAGGGGAAAAAGTCAAGTGTATCAAGTGTGGCAACCGGGTGATCAATCACCGGCAACGAAAGGTGCGAGTCGGTATCGGTATCGCCATGGCCGGGAAAATGCTTGGCCACGCTCAAAATTCCGCCTTGCTGCAGACCTTTCATATAAAGAACCGATTTACGGGCGACATCGTTCTTATCTTCCCCGAATGAGCGAACATTGATTACAGGGTTCGCCGGGTTACTGTTGATATCAGCTACCGGCGAAAAGCTAACCTGTACTCCTAACCTTTTGAGCTGACGGGCAATTTCAATTCCATATCGGAAGACTAGTGATTCATCGGCCAAGGCACCAAGGGTCATCTGTCGTGCAAAAGCCATGGTGCTATCCAGTCGCATCCCCAGGCCCCATTCGGCATCCATTGAAATGAGGATCGGGGTTTTGGAAAGAGATTGATAATAATTCGTGAGTATGGCCTGGCGCACTGGCCCACCTTTAAAAAAGCATATTCCGCCCAAATTATATTTTTCGACCCATTTTGCTACGGTCCTGATCTCAGCCGAATCAATGGTAGAATTGGCCCTGATCATCAGCAACTGAGCGATTCGCTGTTCTCGGGACAGGCAGTTGTAGACTGAATCAACCCATCGCTGTTCGGATTCAATACCTGTATTTTTCCCAACAGAAATCTCCTGTGCGTATGTGTCAGAAAGACTGCCGGCTAATTCAATAATGAATAAAAAAAGGGAAAATAGAAAGAAGGTTCGTCCTAGTGGCATCCGTAAAACTTTATCGTAAGTTAGGAAATGCAAAGTTCGGCTATTTTGAAACAACGCCGAAATGAATCCTAAAGTTTCCCAAAGTTATTAACAAAGTTCATTAAAGGCAGGAAGTGGGTTATTTTTACAAAATATAAAACGTATTAACTGATAGGGCTTCTCCATCACCGGCAAATCAGGATGACTTTTCCGTAACAGAAGAACTAACCAACAAAGTAGATAAATTATGGCGCTGTCATAAAAATATTCGTGAATTTTGATCGTTATACACTAAACCCTGGCATGTGAACATCTTCAAAAAGAATAACCTTTCCGGAATGCTCATAATGCTTTGCATCCTATTGCAAAGCAGTATTGTGCTGGCTCAGCGCGATCCCGAACCCAAGCCAAAACCACCTCCCCTTTCACGTATCCTGTTCATTTTTGATGCGTCTCAAAGCATGCTCGGACGCTGGCAAAGCGACACAAAATTCAATTATGCCAAGCGGATCATGGCCGAACTGCTCGACAGCCTTGCGGGGGTTAAGAACATCGAACTTGGTTTACGGCTCTATGGGCATCAGCACCAGTTTCCTCCCCAGGACTGCAGCGACACGAAACTTGAGGTACCCTTTGCCCCCGGTAATTCAAACAAGATTAAGTATAAACTCCGTTCAATCGAACCCAGAGGAACCACTCCCCTCGCTTATTCCCTCGAACAATCGGCTAAAGATTTCCCTCCCTGTGCTAATTGTAGGAATATTGTATTGCTGATCACCGATGGAATAGAAGAATGTGGGGGCGATCCATGTGCCGTGTCGCGGATGCTTCAGAAAAACGGCATCATCCTTAAACCATTTATTATCGGGATCGGTAATGACTTTAATTCAGCCTTCAATTGCGTGGGAACCTATTTTGACGCGACCAGTGAAAGAGATTTTCGAAAGGCACTTAACGTTGTGATTTCGCAGGCGCTCAATTCAACAACCATGCAGGTAAACCTGCTCGACGAAGCCGGCAAACCTACCGAGACGGACGTAAATATGACATTTTACAACGCCATCTCCGGAAAGATCATGTATAATTTCATCCATACCATGAATAACAGGGGACTTCCCGATACACTCATAATTGATCCACTGGTCACTTACAACATTGTAGTACATACCATTCCGCCGGTCAAGATTGACAGCCTTTCCATTATTCCGGGCAAGCACACGATAGTCGGCGTAAGTGCTTCCCAGGGATTTATGCAGCTCAAGATGGCGGGATCAGGTGCAGCTTCCAAAGGATTGCAATGTTTAGTGCATCCAAAAGGTAAGATGGAAATCCTGAATCTTCAGTATTTTGGTCAGACCGGGAAATATATTACCGGGGAATATGACCTGCAGGTGCTTACCTTACCCCGTCTTTTTATTCCGAAGGTCGAAATATTGCAGAGCCACACCACAACCATTGAAATTCCTGAACCCGGAATAGCGGTTATCCGCAAATATTTCAACGGATATGGCAGCCTTTACCTCGAAGATAAAAACCTTATGACCTGGATATACGAACTGGACGAAAACCAGACCCAGGAAACGCTTTACCTTCAGCCCGGGAATTACAGGGTTGAATTCAGGCCTAAAACTTCACGAAGTTCCATCTACACGGTCGAAATGAAGTTTGTGATCGAGTCAGGAAAGACCACCGAGGTAGTGCTTTACAAGTAACCGATTTCAAAGATCTATTAATAATACAATCAATCTCCATTAACACTCTGGTATTAGGGTCTGCCAATTGAACAGGAAAATAATAGCCTGCTTCATTAAACATTCGTGCTCAGTAACAGTCCAACAAACCACCTGATAAAAGCAATCCCTGCAAATGGCTGAATATAGCGATGAAGAACTTCTTAATCTGCTGCGAAAAGGCGAAAATCCCGACTATGCATTCAGCCTGCTAGTGAGGCAGTACCAGGAAAAAGTATATTTCTTTATTCGGCGGATCGTGATAAACCACGATGATACCGATGACGTGGTTCAAAATGTCTTCATCAAGATCTGGAAAAACATTCATAATTTCAGGGAAGACTCCAAACTGTTCACCTGGATATACCGGATTGCAGTAAACGAATCGCTCAGTTTCCTGAACAGCAAAAAGCTGCATAGTTTTGTTTCGATGGACAGTCCTGAAGCTTCAAATATTCGTTCATTAAATGATGATAATTTCTTTAGCGGTGAGGTTATTCAGAAAAAGCTCCAGGAAGCCATAATCCGGTTACCG
>JANXXZ010000316.1 GCA_025350385.1 Bacteroidales bacterium | reverse complement strand
GTGAGAATCGCACGGTGTCGTAAAGCTGGTATTGACTTGCGAATGAATAACTGAGGTCAAGTTTAACAGGTACACGCTTCCGGTAAATTTCCGAAAACCGGAAAAACAACGTATCGGGCCGGATATAGGTAATTGATTTCGAATAGGTCAGTTGGCGTCCGACCTCCTGCAGAAGCCTGGAAGCGGGCATGAATGCTGAATAACCATCAGTACCTTGCCTGATCCGGAGATCAGTCAGATCTATTTCGATGGGATGACGGTGACTGATAAACTGTGCAACCAATAATTCGAATCCCTGGGCATTTACGCCAACCGTAATAGTACTGTCAGCCTGATTCACCAGGATAAGGTCTTCCGGAACATTTTTGAAGGTAATCGAATAGGAGATATCGGTAGTATAATCTTTCATCAGTTCGATGAAAACCCACATAGAACCTGAAATGGCCAGACAGATTAAAAAAATGAATAACCTGGTCCTTACCTTCGGTCGTGCTGGCCGGGGTCTGTCTTCATCCGGATCGGTTTCAATCGGGCGATCATCATTTACCATATTGCTCCCGGAATTTATTCGATAGAATCTCCTGGAATAAGATACTAATTATTTGGCAGTTTCAACCGTAAGCTGATCCTGAGCATCAGCAGCTATAGCTGATTTCTCGACTTTCAGTCGATTCTGACCTTCCACTTCAATGATGCAGGTAGTTTCCTGAACTTCAACGATCCTGCCATGAATTCCTCCTATAGTAATGATTTTCTGACCTTTGGCAAGGGCTTCACGGTATTTTTTCTGATCTTTCTGGCGTTTCACCTGTGGACGGATAAAGAAAAAGTAAAAAACCACGAAAATGAGCACAAGGAAAATAAGTGAACTGGCCATTCCGCCACTTCCGCCTGTTGACGATGGAGCCATAAGTAAAACATTTGCTAAATTCATACTACTGCTAGTTTAAGGGTTATAATTAATTGAACTGCTTTTATTTAAGATCTTCAGGCTCCATCACGGTCGACTGAATCCTCAGCTGGGTTGACGGTGGCTGTGTATTGCTCATCACTGTTATAGTTTTATTCTGTATGCCATGCCGTCCCTCACTATCGAAACTTACGTCCACTGAACCGCCTTCTCCGGGTTTAATAGGTTCACGGGGATAATCCGAAACTGTGCAACCGCAGGATGTGGTGACACCGGAAATGATCAGCATCGTTTTACCGTTGTTCTTAAATTTAAAGGAGTAGGTAACTTTTTCGCCTGAAATCAGTTTGCCGAAATCGTGAAAGTCCTTCTCAAAGGTAATTACAGGAAGCGCTGTTGAATCAGCATGACCTGAAGCCGAATTCGGATTGTTCACCACACTTCCCGGAATATCTCCTCTACCTGGCTTCTGAGTGCAGGATGTGCCTGCAAACACTATAAAAAAAACAGTAACAAAAAGTAAAAGACGACGGTTCATTTGCATAAAATAATACGGGCAAAGTTATTAATTACTGACGAGCAATCATACAGCAGTTGAAATATCACGGATTATATAAATATCGTAGTCGCCAAGATAAGTAAAACCACATTTCTTATACAAATTAATCGCTTTTTCATTGCTGCAGTGGACTTCCAGTTTTACCTGTAATCCAATCTGCCTGGCCAAAGACATCGAAGCCTCCAGCAATGGTTTTGAAAATCCTTTACCCTGCCATGGCTTTGCGATTCCGAAGTGATGGATATAGGTACGCCTGCCATCAACGGTAAGCCATGCCGTTCCTATTATTTCGTTGTTTTCCTTCAATTCCATCAGCAATAATCTTCCGCCGTGCTGAACCGTATGCTCAATGATCTCATGGTTGTCTCCCCTGTGCTTCCCTCCAAGCCCAATACTCTCCCACAAGGAGTCTATCACTTCATAATCATTTACAGTGTAATCTCTTATGGAGATTTCATTTTCCATGACAGATTGTAAGTTTATATTGAATAAGTGGTTTCCAGGAAAAGCTTTGAATCGGGCAGTTATTCGCTATTGGTTATAAGGTATTGGTTATCGGTTATTCACAAGTAAGAAATATTTATTCCGAAATCTGAAATCCAAGATCCCTGCATGACTGCATTGATTCTCAACAAATATGGAGATTTACGTCACGCAGGCAGGCGACATCCGAAATCTACTCCATCAATCCCCGTCCTGTTTTGACAATTTTTCCCTGCAGTTTGAACTCAGCAATGAGCTTATCGAGAATTCCATTGATAAATACCTTGCTTTTAGGCGTACTGTAATTCTTTGAAAGTTCAATGTATTCGTTCATGGTGACTTTAACAGGGATAGAAGGGAAATCAACTATTTCGGAAAGAGCCATCTTAAGTAAAATGGTG
>JANXXZ010000206.1 GCA_025350385.1 Bacteroidales bacterium | reverse complement strand
TTCAGCTTCATCCTTAAACCTGGGATGAATACTTTTGAAATTACCCATGATGCTGTTAAATCGGTTACTCCGGTTAAGGTCAAAGCTATTATTTCGGGCCGGGCTGACCAGGAATTTACAGTTAACCTGAAACCGTTTACCTACCGCGAGATCAACCTGATCCATCACGCTCACTACGATGTGGGCTACTCGCACAGGCAGGAAGAAGTTGTGGATATCCATAACCGTAATATTGCAAATGCGCTCCGGTACATCGATCAAACCAGCAACTTTCCGCGCGACGCGCAATTTAAATGGAATATTGAAACCACCCTTGCAATTGATAATTTCCTGAAAATTGCGACACCGGAACAAAAGAAGAAACTGATCCAAGCAGTGAAAGACGGGAATATAGGGATTGGCGGTTTGTATGCCAATATTCTAACCGGTATCTGCCAGCCGGAAGAGTTGTTTAATTTAACGTTGTTTGCCAGGCAACTGGAAAAGGAATGGGGTGTTCGGCTTCCTACAGCCATGATGAGCGATATTCCGGGCATGACCTGGGGAACTATCCCGGCACTTGCCCGTTCAGGGATCAGGTACTTTTCTGACGGGCCTAATTATACGGGATCAACTCCTTACAATGGCGACCGGGTGGGTAATTCCAATAACAACTGGGCGGATAAACCTTTCTGGTGGGTATCACCTTCAGGCAATGAGAAAATCCTGTTCTGGATGGCCGGCAGGGGATACTCGTCATGGCATGGGTTTAAAGCCGGGGATATTAGTACCAGGGGCAAAAAGAAGATTTCCGATTACATGGATGAACTGGATGCTGAAGGCTATCCCTATCAGATGGTACAGTGGCGATACAATATAGTGGCTGATAACGGCCCGACCGACAGCCTCATTTCGCAGTTTGTGCAGGACTGGAACCGGCAATACAGTTCCCCGAAAATTATCCTGAATACTGTTGACGGCATGTTCAGCGAGTTTGAAAAACGGTATGGCGACAAACTTCCGGTTTTTTCGGGCGACATGACACCTTATTGGGAAGATGGTGCCTATTCAACGACTTTGGAAACTGCCAGGAACCGACGGAACAGTGAAAAACTTACTGCTCTGGGGACGTTGTATTCGGTCATTAATCCTGGCTTATACAACAGCATTTCATTCGATAATGCATGGAAAGATGTGTTGTTATGGGATGAACATACCTGGGGCGCCTACAACAGCATTTCCGATCCTGATCTGCCATTTGTAACAGGACAGTGGAAATACAAGCAGCAATATGCCCTGGCTGCCGATTCGATAGTTAAGGAGCTTGAAAAGCCGTTTGACAGAGGAAGTTTAACTGAATTGCCAACCAAGATTGATGTCTTCAATACCTCATCCTGGACGCAGACAGATGTTGTTTACCTGGATAAAGAATCATCTGTACTTGTTTGGGCAGTGCAAGATGAAGATGGTAAGGCATTGCCGGTTCAAAAGTTATCAGACGGCCGATTGGCATTTCTTACCGAAGCAATTCCGGCTTTGGGTTCAAAACGATTTAACCTGCTGCGTAAAGAGGGCGAAGTTCTACAGGATTGGCAGAAACCTGTTGTTACTTCAATGGAAAACGCCTCAATGAAGGTTGAGCTGAATGATGAAACAGGCAGCATAAAGAGCCTGGTTTACAAGCCCCTGAATTTGGAACTGGTTTCAACTGCCCGGCATAGCGGGCTGAATGAGTACATTTATGTGCCGGGCCAGGACCCGAAACAGGCCGTGAATAATGGTAAAGCAAGTATCCGCCTGAAAGAAGACGGCCCAATTCTTACCACCCTTGAAGTGGTAAGTGATGCCCCCGGTTGTAGTAAGCTGATTCGCGAGATCACTTTGATCAAGGGGATTGACCGGATCGAAATTGCCAATACAATTGATAAAAAGGCAGTCCGCGAAAAAGAATCGGTTCATTTTGCCTTTCAGTTCGCCGTACCTGAAGCACAGGAGCGGTTTAATACAGGCTGGGGCGGGGTTTTTCAGCCGGGAGTCAACCAACTGGCGGGCGCTAACCGCGATTATTATTCAGTTCAGCATTGGTGTGATGTTTCAAACCAGCAATACGGGGTTTCATTGTTGCTAAGTGAAGCCTGCCTGATTGAACCTGGTTCCTTGATCGACGAACTTATCGGGAAGTATGGGGTCAAAACCTGGAAGACAGAACCGGATAAAACACCGACGCTCTATTCCTATGCGATGAATAATTACTGGCATACCAACTACAAAGTTGACCAGGAAGGATTAATTACGTTGCATTACGCCCTCATACCGCATGGTTTGTTCAATATGAGTGAGGTGCAGAGACAAGGTATTGCATTTAATCAACCCCTGGTTGTATTGCCGGTGCAGGAAATAAAACCCGGATCGTCGTTGTTCACTCTTTCAAATCCCAACATAGTAGCTACTTCCGTTGTTCCGACTGAAAATGGGGTTAAAATCCGCTTGTTCAATACAGGCGACGCTCCTGAATCATACAAAATAGTTTGGGGAAGACTGAAGCCAACCGGAATTAAGCTGATTAAAGATTTTGGAGAATCCGATTCTGTTAAGCCAGATGAAATAATGAGTATGCCTGGCTTTGGGATTATGGAATTGGAGGTTACAAAGTAAAGACTTAACCACTAAGGCACCGAGGGCACTGAGGGACACTGAGAAGAGGCCACAGCAGACAAGGCCTTTACGGAATTTCCTTAGTGTTTCTAAGTGTTCTCAGTGCCTTAGTGGTAATAGAATTAATACCCCCTCAAATCCTGTTCAAAAGTCTCAACCATATCCACCACCCGGCCCATCTTTTTCTGAATTACCTTGAAATGATGAACATCTTCCGGGCAAACCAATGAAATTGCAGTTCCAGGTGATTCGGCACGACCGGTACGGCCGATGCGGTGAATATAATCCTTTGGTGAGCGGGGAAGTTCATAATTAATAACATAAGGAAGAAACTGAATATCCAGTCCACGGGAAGCCAGGTCGGTTGCAACCAGCACACGAAGGGCTCCAGCCTTGAATTTGTTCAACGCTTCGGTGCGTGCCCCCTGGCTGCGTCCGCTATGAAGGGCAGCGGCCTTGATACCATTTATAAAGAGTTTGTTTACTACATTATCAGCCCTTTTTACCGAAGAAACAAAAACCAGCACTTGCTGCATATTTTCATGTTTGATCAGGTACCGGAGCAAAAGTCCTTTACGCTCATCGTCAATGTAATAACCGATTTGTTTTATTAAGGATATGTCTTCGTTATCCTCATCTACCCGGATAATCTCCGGGTCGCGCAGAAGCAATTCTTTAATTGCAATTACCTCATTACTTAACGTTGCGGAAAAAAGCAGGTTCTGCCTTTTCAAGGGCAGCAGGGCAAAAATCTTATTCATCTCCTCTT
>JANXXZ010000190.1 GCA_025350385.1 Bacteroidales bacterium | reverse complement strand
GCTCTCAATCTCATAGGCATGATTCACCCATTTTTTTACCAGGACAACCTTATCCCCTGAATTGACATACTGAACTTTATAGAAAGCCCAGCCGGTGAATTCTTCTGAGGTGTTAATTGTTAAAATTTTGGTCAGAGCAATGCTCTTCATATCTGCCTTTCCCTTGAACTGCCATGCTTGTCCTTTACCGGCGAAATCACTTGTCCTACTCACGGAATTGGACTCAAGCCTGAAATTGCAGATTGAATCGCCATTTGCAATAACGAATTCCGAAGGCTGAAATCCTTTCATGATCGGGATTGCAACGGAATCACTGCTCACCAGGGTTTGCATCTGATCATTCACTTCAATTTTCAGCGGACCACTGATGATTACCTTGTTGTTTTGTGCACAGGAACTGAACAACAATAGAAGTGCTGCTGCAGAAAAGAAGGTAAAAACTGATTTAGCGCTCATTCTCATATTTCTTGATTTTAAGTGCATTAGCTGAATAAAGTTTCTTAAGGATAGTATCGTTTAAGCCGAAACCGTTCATTGCCCAGTGGTATCCAAACAGGTCCGTTTCGTAAAAATGTTCATCTTGTGTTTCGAGCACCCTGAAGGTTACCTGGTAGATATGTTTCTCCAGGCCCATATCAGTTCCATAAATTAACCTGTCCTGGTATTTTTCATAGAATTTTGCCATATAACGCGGAATAGTTGCGGTTTCGGCATAACGCGCGGCAATATCAAGATATAGGTTCGGATATTTATCCAGGAGTTTCCCGGGAATTCTAAGATCATGCTCGCAGTTTGCGAAATGACAGGCGATGAACATCGTTTTTGGATTATCACGAACTGCATTTTCAAGGGATTGAACCAGTTGGTCATGATTTAGCATGCCTGGTTTGAGGTTTACTTTCCAGGCGAAAGCATTCATCAGGCCGTCATTAGAGCTGTCGGCAGGAAGATACATCCAGATCGGTTCGGCAACATGGATATTTACTGGCATATGCAACTCGGCGCATTTCTTTAACAAGGGCCTCATTCGTGCATCGTCAATATGCATACCAAGGCCCTGGACTGGTTTCGAGTATACCTCGCCTGAACCCTTATCGCCAAGTTCTCCAACTCCTTTTGCACCTTTCAGGTAACAGCGTTCGAGTTCCTTGACTGCTTCAGGTCCGAATCCTGGCTTGTCATAACCGGTGTAATCAAATCCGCACCAGAGTTCGAACCTTCCCGGGAATTTTGCGTAAACATCCGCTATTGAATCGAACCGCAATCCGGTTGACATGGTAAGTATAATGGTTTTGGTAATTCCTGCCAGGTCCATTATTCTGACCCAGTTGGCCAGTTCTGCCTCCGTATTGGCATAAGGATGCGAGTGCATATCAATAACCGGGAATCGTGCCTTTTCGGGTATAGTAACCTGGATGGCATAAACGGAAACAGGTTTAAAATCCTTCAATAATAACTGACCTGCATTTTGCTGCGAAAAGGCAGAAAAACTGAGCGATAAAAGGATTGTAAACGGGTATATTGATTTTTTCATTTAGCCAACGGAATTATTGCATACTTACAAGCCTGATCTTGCGGACTATTAGTTCTTTTACGGCTTCAATCGCAGGAGGAAATGTTTTACGCAGGTCAATTTCATCGGTAGTAAATAGAACTTTTCGTAATTCTTTCATAAAAGTGTTTTTTGAATCGGTTGCCAGGTTCACTTTTACTATTCCATGGCTAATTGCGTTCCGGAGCATTTCATCCGGTATCCCTGAGCCACCGTGCAGTACAAGCGGAACGGGAGTAATAGCACTAATCCTGCTAAGCCTGACCAGGTCAAGTTTAGGCTCTTTTTTATAAAATCCATGTGCCGTTCCAATCGCTACCGCAAGTGCATTTACTCCTGTCATGATAACAAAATCACGAGCCTGTTCCGGCTGCGTGAACCCGTCGCGTTCCTGCTCCTGCCCCAGTTTGGCTATAAATCCGAGTTCTGCTTCCACATTGGCTTCATAAATCTTTGCCATATCCACTACCTGCCTTGTTATCCGCACATTTTCCTCAAAAGGCTTTTCACTGCCGTCGATCATCACACTATCAAATCCTGCATCCAGGCACCTTGCTGCCAAGCCGGGCGTTGCGCCATGATCAAGGTGCAGCCAACCCTCAACACCATATTGCGATAATCCTGCGCGTGCCAGCTTTGCAGCAAGTTCAAGACCCAGATAATTGATTGAACTTTCCGAAAGCTGAAGAATAACGGGTTCTTCCAGTTGCCTGGCTGCCTGCAGTATCCCGGCGAGTGTTTCGAAGTTGTAGAAATTGGCAGCCAGAAGCGCCTTGCCTTCCGATCTGTATTGTAATAATTTCTCCTGTAAGGTCATAATGATTTCAGTTGTCAGATTTGCTTGCCGAAATGCAGGGCAGCCAGTTGCTTGATCATTTCCCGGTCATGAAATGCTCCGGTACCTCCGGCACAAGTTGTTGAGACGGCTCCTGTCAGGGCTCCGAATTCCAGGCAATGTCTTAATGAATCGCCCTGTGTGAACCTGTGAATGAACCCTGCGTTGAAACTATCGCCCGCCCCTATGCAATCCACTAGGT
>JANXXZ010000176.1 GCA_025350385.1 Bacteroidales bacterium | reverse complement strand
GCCCGCCGGTCCGGGGTCCGCCGCGGAGCATCCGAGGAAACCGGTCATGGCCGCCACGAAGACATTGATCTGCTGGTAAGCATAGCCTCGAAAATTGAAGGAAATACCATTTGTCCGCTGGGTGACGCTGCTGCATGGCCTGTCGCCAGTGCCGTCAGACATTTCAGGGAAGAATTTGAATTCCATGTGATCCACCCGGAAATCGTGAGCAACCCCAGGCATCTTTCATTTGCAAAATACTCTTTGGTAAATGTTTAAAGTAACAATCGATAATATAACCGTTGAAGTTGAGCCCGGAACCACCATCCTGCAGGCTGCAAGAATGATTGGTGGAGAAGTTGTTCCTCCTGCCATGTGCTATTATTCAAAACTAAAAGGTTCAGGCGGAAAATGCCGCACCTGCATTGTAAAAGTGGCCCAGGGCTCTGCCGCTGATCCACGCCCGGTGCCAAAACTGGTGGCATCGTGCAGCACACCGGTGCAGGATGGGATGGTGGTTCAGAATATCACTTCCCCTGAAGTGCTCGAAGCCCGGAAAGCCGTTGTTGAATTTCTCCTGATCAACCACCCGCTCGATTGCCCGGTATGCGACCAGGCCGGGGAATGCGACCTACAGGACCTGAGCTTCAATAATGGACTGGAAGCCACCCGCTATATTGAAGAGAAAAGGGAATTCGAGGTGATTAATATCGGCGAAAAGATCAAACTCCACATGAACCGCTGCATCCTTTGTTACCGCTGTGTTTACACCGTCGACCAGATTGCCGGTAAACGAAACCATGGCGTCATGTACCGGGGTGATGCATCGGAAATTTCTACGCTGATAAATCATGCAATTGATACCGATTTCTCAGGGAATGTGATCGATGTCTGCCCTGTAGGTGCGCTCACCGACCGGACCTTCCGATTCAAAAGCAGGGTCTGGTTCCTGAACCCGATGAACGCCCACCGTGATTGTTCCAAATGTGGCGGGAAAGTTATAGCATGGATGTTCGGTAAAGAGATTTACCGTGTAACTGCTCGAAAAGATAAATTCGGTGAAGTGGAAGAATTTATCTGCGATGAATGCCGGTTCGAAAAGAAAAATGCAGCTGATTGGGTGATTGAAGGTCCTCGGCATATTGAACGGAATTCAGTGATCTCAACCAACCACTATGAGAAGTTAACGAAACCATCCATTATAAAACCGCTTGAAGACAGGACGGAAAAACAGGATTAGCGATGCATGGCTAACAAAATATTATTTACGATTACTTTAAAACCTGGGAATCATGCATGTCCAACCATTTACCGCAAATAAATGAAAAACATAAAACACTAAATGAAAAATGAAAAAGTCTAGTTGGTAAGTCACTTAAAGATTTAGTGTTTTTTGTTTGATGTTTATCATTTTATGAAAGAGTTGAGAAACGTCTGGAAAACTTTACCAAACAAAACTTGCTGTAAATTATGTGCATACAGTATCTTTTCAGAAAAATAATTTAGGAAACCAGCACTGAATACTGAATATTTATCCTATGGATTATACTTTCATCCTATACAAGGCAACCCTTTCCATTGCCATTCTTTCGGTAAGCCTGCTGGTGGCAATGTATTCCACTCTGGCCGAACGGAAACTGGCTGCCTTTTTCCAGGACAGGCTCGGCCCCGACCGTGCCGGCCCTTTTGGATTGCTGCAACCGCTTGCCGACGGCCTGAAGCTTTTTTACAAAGAAGAATTCATGCCGGCCTCGGCTAACAAGTTTCTCTACATCCTTGGCCCTGCGCTCACCATGCTGGTTGCACTTATGACAAGCGCAGTGATACCCTGGGGAAGCAGCCTCACGTTGAACGGGCAAAATTTCAGTCTCCAGGTAGCAGATGTCAATATTGGCATTTTGTATGTCTTTGCGGTAGTTTCAGTTGGTGTATACGGAATTATGATAGGAGGCTGGGCTTCGAATAACAAATTTGCACTGCTGGGATCCATCCGGGCGGCTTCGCAGATGATAAGCTATGAACTTGCCATGGGACTGTCAATAATTGCTGTAATCATGATGTCAGGAACCCTCAGCCTGCGGCAGATTGTTGATCAGCAGGCCGGTTTTAACTGGAATGTTTGGTATCAGCCCCTCGGGTTTATCATTTTTCTTATTTGTGCCCTTGCCGAATGTAATCGTTCCCCTTTCGATCTTCCGGAATGCGAAACCGAACTCGTAGGCGGTTACCATACTGAATACAGCTCCATGAAGCTTGGATTCTACCTGTTTGCTGAATATATCAATATGTTCATTTCCGCAGCGATCATATCTTCCCTGTATTTTGGAGGTTATCATTTCCCGTTTGAAAGTATTTTGCCGGTTTCAGCCAACGTCCTTGCATTGATCGGAATGGGTGTATTCTTCATCAAGATCACTTTCTTCGGATTTGTCTTCATGTGGATCCGCTGGAC
>JANXXZ010000147.1 GCA_025350385.1 Bacteroidales bacterium | reverse complement strand
ATGATGACCTCAGGGGTCTGGTGTATTCGCTGACACCAAAAACCTATGATGAGCCGGGAATTCCCTGGTATGAGAAGCCGGTTATTATGGCCGTGATCATTGGAGCGATAAGTATAGTATTAACAATCATTATCTGGTAGGAGGATCATAATGAATATGGATATTCGGATTCCGATCGGTGGATTATTTGTCATCCTGGGATTGATACTAACTGTTTTCGGCCTTTTCTCAATGAATGATGCTGAATTATATGCCCGTTCATTAGGCAGAAATATCAACCTTTGGACCGGCCTGTTAATGCTGGTTTTTGGTGGAATAATGTTATTCTTCAGCCTGCGGAAGAAAAGGGAGACATAATATGGAAAAAGTATCACGGTTTATATGAGGCTGTCTTAATAGTCATTTGTGCACCTTTGGGCTAACCTTTATGCCACATTGTGGTAAACAGATTTCTTGAACAACAAAGATCACAAAGTACACACAAAGTATCATAAGAAATATAACACACAATCATCCTCTTTTGAGACAGTTTATTTTTATAAATAAATTAGGTTATTGCAGTTCCGCTTTTTATCAATATGTATCTTGCAGTAAAATTTCATTTCATGAAGAAATTCCTGCTTCTAAACCTGTTATCAGCTTTTAGCATATTCCTCCAGGCACAACCTTCTTCATCCCGATCAATACAGTTTAATATAAATAGTGGACTACTGATCGGGTCTGTTGATTTCGGAAATAATGGGAAGGTTCGGATAGATAACCTGCCGCTCTTCACACTTCTGATCAATGAAAAGGTTTTTTCATCAAAGGATCTGGCCATCAATTCGGAAACGGACAGTGTTACCGGGCAATTTGAGAATGGATTGAAAGTCGAAATCAGGCAGGAAAAGAAATTTTCACCGGGTATAAAATACTTGGTTCGGTTCCGGAATCCTACAACTGAAAAATTAATAATCGAAAATATTGTACCTCTTGGCGAATCACAGGATCACCCATACATAACTGCTGAAGGAGCGAAAGAATGGCCACAATACCTTTGCCGCTCGCGGATTTATTTGCCGGGAAACAAAGGAATAGGGGTGGTATTGCCCGATAATGCCTGGCACCTGGGGTGGAGTGATGTTCTCCTTAAGGGTGACAGTTCGTTTACTGGTCTGTCAAGACGAGGAAAGCGTGACAATGCCGATATTGATCGTTGGGCAACCACTTTAAAACCTGGCGGATGGATTGAGTATTCCTTTTATTTTGATCTTCACGCAGGCGACTGGCACAAGGGATTGGAACTGATGTTCCGTGAGCGTTTTTTGTACGATCTGCCCGTCTTCGACAACAGCTTGTTCAGGCGAGAGGATCTTTCATGGATACGCCATTCCTATCTTATGCTCCTTCAATTTGCCTGGGATAAAACCTGGTTTGATCCCCATGCCCAAAAATATACTTTTGATCACAATTTATTCAACTACGACCGGCTCACCGGGGGCTGGGACATTTATACCCTTTGGCCCACGTGGCCGCGCCTGGGTCTGGATGAACGCAACCAGTTTGATTTGTACCGCGATTTACCCGGGGGATTGCCGGAACTGAAACGGCAATCAGCCCTGGCTCATAGAACCGGGAAAAAGTACTTCATTTCTTACAATCCCTGGGATGAGAGTACCCGCCATGAAGAACATATGCGCGGACTTGAGCAGTTGTTGCGCGAGTCAGATGCAGATGGAGTGGTACTCGACACAAAAGGTGAGTCGAGCCGGGAACTGCAGGCAGCTGCCGATAGGGTAAAACCGGGAATAATTATGTACAGCGAGGGAATGGCTGTTCCGCGCGACATGCCCGGTATAGTTTCGGGCCGTGTCCATAATGCCCTGTTCATGCCTCCTCCTTTGAACCTGAACAAGTTTATTAAACCTGAATTCGCAATTTTCCGCGTAATTGACCTGGCCGAAAATGACATACACCGTGAAATTGCAGTCTCCTTCTTCAATGGCTACGGGATTGAAATAAATACCATGCGTCCCGGCAGGCCGGGCTGGATTGACCGTGAATTTGAATTTATGGGCCGGACCACACGCATACTGCGCGAAAACACCACTTCATTCAATGATCCAACATGGCAACCCCTTATTACATCAGCTACTGAAAATGTATGGGTGAATGAGTGGAAAGACGGGCAGAAAAAAATTTTTACTGTCTTTAGCATGAAACCTGAAGGATTTACCGGACCTTTATTTCCATGCGATACTGATTCAACATTTCATTTTATAAGCCTTTGGAATCATGAGGAATGCAAAATTGAGGGGTCTGAAGGAAGGAAATATGTTGTTGCTGATATAAACGCGTTCAACAAGGAATGGATTGG
>JANXXZ010000145.1 GCA_025350385.1 Bacteroidales bacterium | reverse complement strand
AGGTAATATAAAACTCTTTCTTAATCATACATATCAGGGATCGTTAAACCTAACTGCATCTTTTCATTCCAAAACTGATATTACTCCTCAATCTCTTTATAGTGAATCTCATTTGGATACACTTGGAATATGCATCTTTATAGCATTAGCAAAAAAAGAGAGCAATAAGGATTTAATTTTAGTTTTAGATGATGTTATAATGTCTGTTGATGAAAAGCATCTTGATCGAATAATCAATTTAATTCACTCTGAATCACAAAATTTTGCACATATATTTATTTCAACACATTATCGACCTTGGCGTGAGCGATATAGAAATCATAGGGCACCTAATTCCAATATTCAATTTATCGAATTACGTGGATGGTCGAAAGAAAGAGGAATTTCTTTAGCAAGACCTGAATTAATGTTGAATGAAATTAAATTCTATTTAGTTCCACCGGAAAATTTTCATCGTGAAAATTTATCTGGTGCTTCTGGTAGATTCTTAGAAGCACTTTTAGATTTCTTAACTTATAATTTCCAAAGTCGTTTAAAAAGAAAAACAGCAAATGATTACACACTAAGTGAACTATTAGATGGCCTCTCCAGTAATTTATTAAAGGTTCTAAAAGTCCAAAAAATGGAGTTATCGCCAGATGGTCAATTTAGCACAACAAATTATTCAGAAGAAATATTTCTCAAGCCCGTCATTGATGAGATAAAGAACCTAAAAACTGTTCGCAATCAAGTAGGAGCTCATTTTACGTTTGATGGTGCATTAGTTGGAGATACTGATATTGAAGATTTTGCAAAAGCAACTATTAAATTGGCTGAGATATTAATTTGTCCGGTTTCTGGAAGCCTCCCTGATAGAAATAAATCTGGTTCATATTGGGAAACTAAAACTGGTTCCGTCCGACTCTTCCCTTTGATTGAGCCATAGTATGAAACTTAATATTTGCCTTTCCGCTAACAGCCCCTATGTCCATATGCCAATGAAAGATCTAATTGAAACAGTTGTGCTCAGCTCAAAAGCAAATACGAATAGTAAGGGCGAAGCCTGCAAAACGGCAACTGGGTATAGCTGTGAAACGATAACCCTAATCAAAATAACCTATCGCCGTCCTTACAATTTCCAATGATTCATCCCCAGCCGCTATCATAGTCCCGGAAATACTCCCCGGCAGTGATCCTGCCATAGCTGCAGCATTCATCAACGCAATATACGTTTTGCCATCCTCTTTTTCATATACCGAAATCCGGCAGGGCATCATGACCGATATGGCCCGTTCATGGTTCAACTCCAGCATCTTACCTGAATATTCCGGCTTGCAGAGCTCAATTACCTTAACAGGCATTACCACCTTCCCTGATTTGGCCAGGGTCTGCTGTAAATCGTGAACAACAGGTATTTTCCAGTTCCTTTTTTCTGCTTCGGCAATGATACGATCAACTGTTTTATCAAGAGTAAAGGGACAGACTTTTTCTATCAATAATTGGTTCATAAGACTTTTTTTGGAAATAATATATTTTATTGAATTCCAGGACTGTGCAGTTGACAACACTCATGATCAGGAAACAGCCAACTTCGAACTCCCATCTCATCTCTCATATAACTCATATCGCAGCACCCGGCACTCAGCACTCCTTTCCTAACACCTCCTGCACGGACTATTCACCACGAAAAATCCCATCGCGCTCCCGAACAGAATGCTTGAAAACGGGTTACTGGTAATGGCGCAGGTTCCTGAGCTGCAACCCACAAAGTAATAGTACAGGAAACCCAGGGTACCGCCGATTACAATACCGGCAACCGGTTTCCAGAATCGGACGGAACGGGTAAATTCTTTCAAAGTCTTAGGTGTATTTTCGGTTTCGCAAGTTTCTTTCATGATCTCAAATTTTTTAACCTTCATTCTGTATCGTTTCCTGATTCCGGGAATGAACCTGGGGTCATTTATACTTATTAATCTGCTTGACCAGGAAATCCTTGGTCTTTACCCCGACAAAACGATCCACTTCCTTACCGTTCTTCAACAGGAGGAGGGTCGGGATATTACGTACCGAAAATTTCGCTGACAGTTGCTGGTGGTCTTCAACGTTCACCTTGCAAATTTTAGCTTTATCACCGATTTCGTCGGCTACCTCATTTAAAATGGGAGCCATCATTTTGCAGGGCATACACCAGGAAGCCCAGAAATCGACCAGGGCAACACCCGATTTGGTTTGTTGCTGGAAATTAACCGGGTTGAGGATAACCAGGTTATGGCTTTCGGGAGCTTCGGGCGTATTTTTCAGCTTACGGGCCAGCATATAGAGATACAATACACCGGCGCCAATCAGGCCGGCTGCAATCAGAATAACAGTTGTTGTCATGGCGTTTTATTCAGTTAAATTAAGATTGTTCATGCTTTGGTGGAAGCGCCGAATTGTTCGTCAAGAATAGCCCTGACCTGCGACATGCTTTGTATGCTTGAAGTGGCTTTGACTACTTTCCCGTTTTTATAATACATGGTGAAAGGAATTCCCATAAAGCTGCGGCATTCCGGGGCATTACGGATCACATGCGACTCGGGGATGTCGAATTCCATATCGAAGAATTTTACATTGGGGTATTCTTTCTCAAGCAACTCCATAATTCCATAGACAGGGATACACATGGGTCCCATCCGGCCACAGCAAACCATTACATTTTCGTTTTCAGTAATCAGTTTCTGATGCTGTGTAGCCGTCAGGATGTGAGTTAAGTTGGTGTTTAACATAGTATTCTAATTTTTGATTTCGGATTTCGGATTTCGGATTTTCAATTTCGGATTGCGGATTGCGGATTATGGATTATGGATTTTTATAATTTATCACGCCCTCGCGCCCTCTCGTTTCAACAATCGCTCCCTCTCTCCCTCGCCCAGTCGCCCTTCTCCTTGTCTCCCTGTCCCCCGGTCCCTTTGTCCTAACTAACCCACCACAATCTCATGCGTAACCTCCATCGCCTTCCGGAACATGAACGAAACGCCGCAATATTGTTCCTGGGATAGTTTCACTGCTTTTTCGAGTTTATCCATATGCAAATCGTTGCCGGTGAACCTGTAAATGATGTGCATGTGCGTGAAATGTTTCGGATGCTCTTCGGTTGAATCCGCGATCACCTCCACATTGAAGCTTTTCAGTTCAACCCTCATTTTTTTGAGAATCGAAACTACATCCATGCCGGTGCAACCTGCCAGGGCCGTTAACATTAAAGCTTTAGGTCTTGGACCGGTATCAAAGCCACCCGATTCGGGCAATGCATCAATGATCACATGATGCCCGTTTACTTCGGAATCGAATTTCATGTCCCCTTTCCACTCGGTATTTACTGTTTGTTTCATTGCTTTAAGAATTTAATGCGACAAAGGTAAATAACTTTTACTTATAAATCGCATTAGTATCACCTAAATCTTTTAAGTATCACTATTTTTTTTACTTTTGCAGCTGAATGAGTTGAATATGAGCATGATTTTTAAAGAAGCGTTATCGCCTGAAGAGCTGGAAGGCCTCCTGAACTCTGATGAGAAATGTCTTGAATTCCTGGCTGTTCTCAAATGGGCGGATGGATTTACCTGCAGGAAATGCGGCAATACGAACTATTGCGCGGGAAAGACACCTTTCTCACGTCGTTGTACCCGCTGCAAAACAGAAGAATCGGCTACGACCGGCACCATATTCCATCATTGTAAATTCCCCATCAGCAAGGCATTTTACATTGCACATAATGTTTGCAAGGGAACAGAAGAGATATCCACGTATGAATTTGCCCGGAGGCTCTCTTTACGACAGATGACCTGCTGGAACTTTAAGGCAAAAATTCAGAACGCGCTCAGTCAGATGGATTCGCTTACGGAGAATGAGAAGAGTTCTATTCAGAAAATATTGGCAGGATAAAAGGAGGGGCGAGGGGCGAAGGGACGAGAGAGTGAGGGAGCTAGGGAATGAGTGCGGGATTAAGAGAGGGCGGGACAAACAAAGTGACGAAAGTGTGGAAGTGATGATTAAAAAGTGAATAAGGTGATACGTATTCTAACTTTTATGATCTATATCTATAGAATGAGCATGAACAACTACTAATTTTACCTTTGGAGTATTAACTTTTTCAGTATTGAACAAACTTAACCGGATAAAGAAACTTCTGCACCTCGACACTTACGGGTGGATCGCTATTGCCAGCATCCTTATATGCACCATGAGTGGCATACTGCTGGCGATTTCATACGATGTGGTCAATCCTTACCTTTCAATCACAAAACTTCTGATCGGCAACCCGGCGGCATCTTTTGCACGCAACCTGCATTTCTGGAGCGCGCAGGCTTTCCTGGTTTTTACCATTCTGCATATTTACGATCAGTTCAGGCATTCCAGCGAAACGAATATTACAAAAACCGGGATCTGGTTCCGGCTTACCCTTTCCATAGCCTTCCTTGGTTACATCATGATTTCGGGATTTATTCTCAAGGCCGATGCGGATAGCCAGCAGGCCCGGCGTATTCTCTCCGTATTGCTGGAAAGTGTTCCCTGGCTAGGGAAATTATTACAGCGTACATTCATTGGTCCCGAAAGCAACTGGCAATTGCTGTATATTCAACATATTGCGACGGCTACTATTATTCTGTTTATCGCTATATATGACCATGTCCGAACCATCTGGGTTAATATGCGGACATTCCTGATTGTATTGCTGCTAACAAGCCTTGTTAGTCTGCTTTTCAGGGCCCCGCTCAGCAGCCTGGATGAAGCGGTTATGAAAGGCCCCTGGTATTTTGTGGGATTACAGGAAGTCCTTCATTGGGTAAGCAGGCCAGGATGGGTAATGGCAGTCACTTTTATTTTGCTGTTCGCGGTTTTCATTATTCCGAAATTAGCTGTGAATAGAAGAATCATAGCGAAAAGGATACTGCTAGGGCTACTGATTGTCTATATATTGCTTACTGTAGTAGGTTTCTTCTTCCGGGGCGAAAACTGGCAATGGCAGTGGCCATGGCAGGAAAATTCAGTTGTTAAAACAGCATTTCATTTCGAACTTACTGATTTTACAACTCCCGCCAAACAAACCATCCCAATAGTACAGGGCCGTGCCGAAGCATGCCTGGTTTGCCACAGCGGGATGAAAGGACTTTCGGAATCGCATTCCGAAGGTACTAGCGGTTGTTATTCATGCCACCTGGGGGATCCTTTTACGCTGGACAAAAAACAGGCCCACCGTGGAATGGAACTGGTTCCGGGTAACTTATCAAATTCGAGTCGGACCTGTGGCACCTCAAAATGTCATCCCCGGATCAGCGAAAGAATACAGAACAGCATGATGACTACCCTCAGCGGTATGATCAGTGTGGACCGGTTTGTTTTTGGTGAAACAAAGTCCCCTGATGGAATAGCAACTGTTCACGATGTCGGTTTTTCAGCCGCCGACCGGCATTTACGAAATCTTTGTATAGGCTGCCATGTTGGAAATGAAAAGTTAAAAACCGGTCCCCCGGCCTGGCTCGAACGCGGTGGCGGGTGTAATGCCTGCCATCTAACATATAATTCTGCTGCACAAAAAGATCTTGTCTTTCAGAAAAGAAAACCAAAAACTGATACAACCCTTCCAACGGTTCATCCTTCCATCAACCTGCAGGTGGCCAATGATAAATGCCAAAGCTGCCATAGCCGTTCCGGCCGGATCTCCATGAATTATGAAGGCTGGCATGAAACCACGCTTAAGTCAGCGCCCAAAGAGGGTTTCCTTAAATTTAAGACACTTCCCGATGGCCGGGTGTTTGAATTTGTAAAATCAGATATCCATCATCAAAAAGGGCTTTCCTGCATCGATTGCCATTCGTCCTACGAACTGATGGGCGATGGAAAGCAGTATTCCCACAAGGAAGAGGCTGTTAAGGTCCAATGTGTTGATTGCCATCCGGGAGTACAATCCGGAAACAGGATGACTTTTGCAGATGCAGACCGCGAGACACAACTGGTTGCCTGGCTCAGGAAACTAAAGACTGAAAGCGTAACAATCGGTTTTACCACTCATGGGAAGCAGCCTTTAGTCAATACTTTTTTCGATCCATCAGGTCAACTTAACCTGTTGACCAAATTAACAGGGCAAGCTTTGCCTATGAAACCACAAAACAGTGCCTGCAGTGAAGGCAAAGCACATGAAAGGCTTTCATGCAACGCCTGTCACACTGCATGGGCGCCTCAATGCATCGGCTGCCACAATAGTTATGAAAAGCAGTCGGTTGGTTTTGACATGTTAAAAAACAAGTTCACCAAGGGCTCCTGGATCGAATACACGGGGACTTACCTGTCCGGTGAGCCTGTGCTGGGAATCAACCTGAGGCAAGGTAAAACCGGGACTATCCAGACCATGGTGCCCGGGATGATCCTGACCGTTGACAAGGGTTCATTTGAAAAAGGGGGGAAAACGATTTTCCACCGGCTCTATGCCCCGGTTTCGGCTCATACCACGCAGAAAGAAAGCCGTTCCTGTAAATCATGCCATACAGATCCGTTATCCCTTGGGTATGGTCGGGGAACCTTAAGTTATTCAAAGGAAGGACGCTGGACGTTCAGGCCCAGGTTTGCCAGTAACCCAAACGACGGATTGCCAGAAGATGCCTGGATCGGTTTCCTCAAAGAGGCAAAAGGGACTGTAGCCACCAGGAATGGTATCAGGCCGTTCAGCCTTGAAGAACAAAAGAGGATACTTACAATAGGTGCCTGTCTTACCTGTCATGAATCCGGGTCGAAAGTAATAAAGGAAAGCCTGGGTAATTTTGATTCGCTCATCGCAAAACGGTCCGGGAAATGCGTACTTCCTGTTTGGTAACTTAACAAGCTAGATCAGGAATAGCTTTATAGTTGCCAGGATCAGCACAAAGGATAATACCCTTTTAAGACTTACCTCAGATAGGCGGTGACTCCCGGTAAACGACCCGAGGAAACCAGCTCCAAGCGTTGCCACAATCCACAATGAAATTTCCGGAGTGATATGCAATCCTTTTGTAGCGAGACCAATAAGGCCGGTGGTGGAATTTAAAAGAATAAATAAAGCAGATACCGCCGAAGCCTCTTTGGCACGGGCATATCTGCCAATCAATAAAATGGGAGTGAGTAAAATACCGCCGCCAATGCCGATGAGTCCAGAAAGGAACCCGATTACCAACCCAACCGCCAAACCGAACTTCAGCGGAATATCTCTTGTCGTAGGAGTCTCATTTTTCGGATTAAAGACCAGCCGGAAAGCGGCAAAAAGCAGGAATGCGCCGAGTATTATTTTATAAAGGTTCGCATTCACATGCAAACGCGCGCCCAGGAGTGCAGCCGGCATCGAGGTAATTAAAAACGGCCATAATAACTTCCAGCGGAAATAGCCTTCCCTGTAAAAAGAATAAAACGCGATACCTGCAACAAAAAGGTTCAGGAGAAGGGCGGTAGATCGCATGATTTCGGGCTGTACGCTGAAAAGCGCCATCACGGCCAGGTAGCCGCTTGCTCCCCCGTGACCTATGGAGGAATAAAAGAATGCCACTACCATCAGGCAAATGACAAACAATAGTTCATACTGCATTGCTCACCGGTTTTACCGGGAGAAGAATCAATTCAACATTCCAATTCATGAAAAGTCTTCCGGTGGATGCTGGAAGGCCTGACTGCAGACGGTTTGGTGAACAAATCCATTTCTCCTTTCCAATTCAACATTCATTTCGGGAGGCCGCCCTGTTTCCGGGGAAACCCATCGGTTGAGTTTTCATAGGCTAAGCCCTGAGAAAAAACAACTCGGAGAATTCAGGAAGCAATATTACGACGAAAACTGAAATAATGGATAATGCATTTTATCGATTTCGGCATATTTCATAGAGTTATTCGGCATTTGAAATAATGATTCATATTAGATGCGCTTTCTACTTATTGTAATCAAATACATAAAAACCTCCTTATCAAATATGTTCAATTGGAGTTATTCATTTTTACTTGAAGTTTTTCTTACTTTTCTTTCGCTTGATCGAAAGAAAAGATAACAAAAGAACTTAGCGAAGCGATCTCATGAGCCGCAGGCGAATAAAGATCAAGACTTTATAAAAATTACTCACAGCTAGTTTATTTCATAGGTGTTCGTGAGAAAAGTTCTTGCGGTTCTAAGTTGAAGGTATTAGGCCCGCCATACAAGGCAAGATACTTTGCAACAATCCAAAGCTTCGGAACTTGCTGTGCATGGCTACCCGCAGGGCTAACACACAATACCTCCTCCAAGAACCGCTGGCGTATTTTTATAATGTCGGTCGTCCTATTGAGAAAATTTAACTATCCAACATTAATTGGAAATAATTATTTCAAAGTAGCTGGGAATTATGATGTTGTCGATCGGCATGATAGAAATTTTTCAGCAGATGTAGCCGCGATGATAACGGGCGGGCTGGTGCGTAGCAAAACACAGCCTCATCAAATGACAGGCTGCAAATAAGATGCTTCAGGCCTTGTTTTGCGAGGATCATAAGGCGTACAGATGTGAAAAATTTTTATTAAGCCTTGACTTTTTCTTTGTTTCTTTCTTTTTGGTCAAGCAAAAAGAAAGTAAGAAAACAATCAAAATATGGGGAATTATTGATGCTACTTACATTGTTAACTATTATTTGTCATTTAAAATAATGGTAAAAAAATGTCAAATTCAATCTTAAATTAGAACAAGATATTCGATCTAATATGTCATATAAAAAATTTGCTATTTCTTGCTGATGCCAGGTCGGATTGGGTGTTTATATTATGAAAAATACCGGGATGGTAAAAATCAAGTTGATCATCAATCGTTAACGGATTGATTTCCAGTTGCCGGAACAAGTCCGGAAGTTTGTAGTTTCCAATGGAAATAAAGTGCTCCATGAGTGGAAGAACCGAGCTATTATAACATGCACAGAGCGGTTCGTAATGGTCATTCCCTGACCAGGGAACCGCAACCTGGTAACCTTCAGCCTGCTTAACCAGGTATGCTAAAAAATCAGTACTAATAAAAGGCAGGTCTACTGAAATCACCAGGTTCAAATGAGTGGTGCTTTTTTTAAGGCAGCTGAAGATTCCACCCATCGGGCCAATACCCGGGAATAAATCAGGTACCACTTCATAACCAAATTCGCTGTATACCACGGAATTGGAGCTAATAAGAATCTGTTGACAAACCTGGCTAATATGCGATATAGCTATCTCAATCAGTTTCTTCCCGCCGATTTCAAGCAATCCTTTATCCTGCCCCATCCTGGAACTTTTTCCGCCTGCGAGTAAGATACTGGTGATGGACATGGAATTCGTTATTGGTTATTCGTTATTGGTTATTCGTTATTGGTGCCATTCCGAAATCCGAAATCCGAAATCCGCAATCATTTCTTGATCATGGATACTTAAGGCAAATTCCTGAATAACAAACAACTATCCCCGTAACTCAGGAACCGGAAATCATTGTCAAGCGCATGGTCATAGGCTTTATGCCAACCGGGACCGATGAAAGCAGAAACAAGGAGTAGGAGCGTGCTTTTGGGTTGGTGGAAATTGGTGATCATTATCGTGGGAATATGATAATTATAACCCGGCGCAATGAGTAATGAAGTAGTTCCCCGGATATATTGACAGTTAAATTCCTTTAGTACTTCCAACAAACAATGCAACGATTCTTCCACCGAAATGCCTGTATTGAATTCCGGCTTATACGGGTCCCATTGTTCTACCTGCATGAGCGGGTAATTTGGTTTATTCTTCAGCCATTTCACACCCTGCCAGTAAAGGCTTTCAATGGTGCGGACCGTGGTAGTGCCTACCAGGGTAATATCTTTGCCGGCATAGCTGAGCAGCTTTTCAATTACACCCACGGGGATAATTACCTGCTCCGCGTGCATATGGTGATCCTCAATGGTTTCGGTACTTACCGGCTTGAATGTCCCTGCACCCACATGCAAGGTGACTTTCTGCATCACCATCCCTTTTGAAACAAGGGAATCCATTACTTCCGGAGTAAAATGCAGCCCGGCGGTAGGCGCTGCAACGGAACCATCGTTCCGGGCAAAAACAGTCTGGTACCGCTGATTGTCATTTTCTTCCGCTTCCCGGTCAATATAGGGTGGTAGAGGAATCCTGCCAAATGCATCCAGTATTCGGGCAAAACGTATTTCACCCGGTGTCCATGTAAACCACAACAGGAAGGCTTCCTCAAGTTTGCCGGCTTTTTCGACACTTAATCTGACAGTAACATCATCAATGATAGTTTCAAGCACAAGGGGATCATCTTTCCAGCGTTTGGCATTACCAACCAGGCATTTCCAGGTACAATTGCCCGTTTGTTCAAAGGCGAGTTGAATGTCGGCAGGCTCCACCGGGTCGAGGCAAAACACCTCAATCCGTGCCCCTGAAATCTTTTGAAATACCAACCGGGCATGGATCACGCGGGTTTCGTTGAAGACAATAAGGCTGTTTTGGGGAAGATGTGATGCGAGCTTGGCAAATATGTCCTGCGAAATTTCTCCATCCCGGAATACCAGCAGTTTTGACTGATCCCGCTGTTCC
Organism: Bacteroidales bacterium; assembly: GCA_025350385.1. Lineage (GTDB taxonomy): Bacteria > Bacteroidota > Bacteroidia > Bacteroidales > UBA4417 > UBA4417. The sequence goes on along the minus strand of JANXXZ010000145.1, from coordinate 7,094 downwards.
AGCGGAAATTGCGCAATCCGGTGATCCGGTAAAGGGTAATCGTATTCTTGTATCCGGATATTACGGGGATTGGTCACGTTCTCGGGGAATAGCCGGCAAAAATAGTTGTTTTTAGCGAAGATGAAAACCTCCTGCAGTTATCTGAAAAACTGCCTGCAGTTGCTTGGTGGTTCAGATCATCAGGTCGTCTGCGTCAATATGTCGTTTTTTAAGGGCAAATCATTTCAACCTTATCACATTTTTTTACCTTTACCTTCATTCACAACCGGTATTAATTCTGAATTCATCGTCAGGAATTTACAATTCCAGCATGGTAAAGAACAATAGGATTCCCATCATATTAATTCTGCTTTTCGCGGCCTTCATTGTATTTCTTACCCTGAACAAACACAGTAAATCAGGTTCTTTTAATTATCACTCCGAAATATGGGGCGACAAGGCAGGCTATTACATGTACCTCCCGGCATTTTTCATCTATGATTTCCAGGCTTCAAAACTGCCACCGGGTATCGAAAAAAATACGGGTAATGGATTTGTCCTGAATCCGGTGAATAATAAAATCGCTACCAAGTATACCTGTGGCGTGGCTCTCTTACAAGCTCCGTTTTTCCTTTTGGGGCATTTTGCAGCCAGACCGCTTGGATATGAGGCAAACGGGTTCTCACTCATTTACCAGCGGATGATTGACATAGCCGGTGTTTTCTATGCGCTGATGGGCCTGATCCTGTTATACCTGGTATTATTGAAATTTACAGGCAGAACCCCGGCCCTGCTGACTCTCTTTTGTCTTTTTTTTGGAACCAACCTCTTTTATTATTCCATCGATGAAACGGGTATGTCGCATGTCTACTCATTTTTCCTTTTTGCCGCTTCTTTATTCCTGGTGCAGAAGCTTCATCGGTTGCCTGGTTCAATTACCACTCATATCCTATTGGGATTAACGCTAGGATTGATTGTGCTGGTTCGTCCCGTTAACCTGGTATTCTTCCCGGTTCTTTTATTGTTTTACAAGCCATTGACAGGTTATTTTACTCAATCAGCAGAAAAACCGCGGTTAAGAATTGTTTTTTCATTTTATAAGTTTACGATCGGGTTAGCTGCTTTCATACTGGTCCTTTTGCCTCAGCTCATATACTGGCACTACCTTTCGGGTGAAATATTCATGTATTCTTACAGAGGGGAAGGATTCACCAACCTTTTTCACCCGATGGTTTTTCATTTCTGGTTTTCCACGCTGAACGGATTATTCATCTATACCCCGGTATTCTTTCTGGTACTTGCCGGGATGGGAATCATGTACAAAGAAAACAGGAATATGGGAATTACTTTCCTTGTTTATTTCCTGTTTATTTCCCTTTTGTTTGCTTCCTGGCACGATTGGGCCTATGGATGTGCCTTCGGATGCCGGCCCTTTGTTGAATACTTGGCGCTGTTTTCCATTCCTCTCGCCTTTTTTATGAAGCAAATCACGAAACAGTCCAGGCTGAAGTGGTTCATCCTTAGCCTGATAGGAATATTTATTATAATCAATATAAAACTGATCTATTCGTATGACGGTTGCTGGCCAGGCGGACTGTGGGACTGGAAGGAGTATATGCATTTTCTGACGAGCAGCACAAAATAGATTCTTCCTTTTACCACCATATACACAGTTTTATTACTATCACAAGCCTGTTGCCGTCAGATATCCTATCTGGTAACAATCATTTTCTTAGTTAAGGCCATCCCATTAACCCGGAGCTGACAGAAATAGATTCCTGCTGGCAGATCGGAAGCATCAAATTTCAGCTTGTGCTCTCCCGGCATCAGATCGGTATCTGCCAGCGTAAGGATTTCCACTCCCATGGGATTATAGATTTTCAGGATTACATGACTACCAGCTGATAATCGCCAACTTATTACTGTGGAATACATTAGCGGATTAGGATAGTTCGTTAAGCTGAAATCTGACTTTGAATTCGGGTCCGGTTTTTCATGTGTGCCGACCAGGAAATCATTTATGGTAAAGGAGGCTATCCTTGTCCTCCATCCGGTAGTGCTGGTTGAAGCATAATATTCATTAGTATACCAGAAGGTTTTATCATCCTGAGGGTCAACGGTCAAGCAGGAATAATCACCCCATCGGGAAGAAACATCAGTCTGAGCACCTGCGCCCTCCATGATTGTTTCTTCCATATAGGTCATCAGGCCGGTTGTATCCCCCGACCTCCTGGCTGTTGCCCTGATTGAAGGATACATTCCTTCTCCGGAAACCGAATAGGCAAGAGCAATATTCCCGCTTCCATCCATTGCTATACTTCCGATCCACCTGTGGTTTGTATCAGGGGCATAAGTCCCTTGCTGGTAAATTGACCAGGCAGTATCAGCAGTCCTCAACTCATACCATCGTATCCCGGCATGATCGGTAGCATCCGCATCCACAGTCTGATTAGCTACAATTGTCTGGTATGAGCCAAAGTTCCTGTATTGCAGCCTGTTCATAACATAATGGGATAAAGGGTCCAGTTTACGCGATGTTCCTGCCTGCGGGATACAATTCTGACTGTTACTACACATTGTCCTGGTGAAAGGAGCTGTACTTATTTTCTGAGGTCCTGTGAAAACCGAATTAGCAGGATTCGTCCAGTCGGTATGTAGTTTATACACCTCAAGACGGTCGCCACCCCCTAAATAACCTTCGGCCGCACAGATAAATATACCCGGACTGCCAGCCGGAGCCGGCTGTCCATCCAGGTCGGCTGGGAGAGCTGATTCATCATTGATTCCCCGCTGAAAAAGTGACATCCTTGCTGTTTTACCAACTAACATTGAGTCCCGTTCCATCACAACCACCGCAGGTCCGGCCCAGTTCATAGTTCCTGCGGTAAACATGTTGACCGACATATAATAGCCATCCGGCCAGACGGCAAGTTTCGGATAATCAGGCATTTTATCAAATTGAAAACCATACCGATACCAGGGGCCTAACGGATCAGCTGTCTGCGAAACCGCAATAAGTTCGTTAAAAGGACCGCTCGGGTAATTAGGCAACGAAAACTGGGTGATCACCCATCGGTCGGCAAGGTGATCATAGAGTACAATAGGATCGCCATCACTGGTATGAGGAATGGGAAATCCCTGCCACAAAGTACTTAACGAAGCCGGCCCATACATCAGAGCTCCTGTTTTCGAATAAATGGCAAAACTCATATTTACAGCTTGTATGTAATGATTCAGTCCGATATCCCCGGCCGGATCAGGTGGAACATAACCACCGGTATTATTAATTCCTTGAATATTCACAATAGTGCTATTCGGCGACCACTTCCCCGCAAAATCCTGAAGCACCGGGTCACGCCCTGTATTGGCTTCAACAAGATTATTCAATCCTTCGCAAATAAGGGAGAAGTTCTTATTGGGAATTTCCTTTGCTTTCCGCAAGCTGTCGAAAACAGGCTGAATAACCGGCATGTCAACCAAAGGCTGGGAAACATCATGAATAGTTGAAGTGTATACTATTGTCGGATGTAAAACCTGGTTTTGAGCTGTTGCAAATTCAAATGACATGAGAATAATTACCGGGATCATTAGGAATATTCTCATCATTGAGATTATTGGAGACTTCATCTGGTTCAGGATTTGAAGTTTACAATTCAATACTTGAGTTTTGGCGGTATAAATTAAATGAAGCAGAATAAGCAGATATTTAATGAGCTTTGTGCAAGCCGCTCCTGAAATAATACGCAGGTAGTATCTGAGTAAAACAAGAATGACAAGCAACAGTTGGTTCCTTGACTATAGGACAAACAGCCCGTTTAATCAGATTTTTCTACTATAATCTCTGAAGTTTATCTTTCAAGTTGTTAAAGGTAAGTAAATGGTCAAATTAATGCAAACAAAATATGCCGTCAGAAAAGAATCATTCGCAAGATCTTTTATTCCTGTGCAGCAAATAAAACATTATAAGGAGAATTGATCAACAGTTGATAGCGAATGTTGGCCATTAAGATTATTTTTTCTAATGAGATAAGGGTAAACCGATGCAACAGAATTTGGTAAAATATAGTAGCTGTTGAATGATTAGAATTTATGGATTATTTCTACATTTGAAGACACAATCAAGGCTATATCTAACAGCTAACTCAATGGACTGTTGCCTTGAGAGGATTTCAACACCTGTTGTTGACACAACTGAGATTCTCCGGTTGGAAGAAATGATTTTAACAAACTATTGCAGACAACTACAGATCCTTCAATATGCAGAGTATAAAGAGCCGGATAATCCTTGGACTGCTTCAACACCGGCACCTTTTCAAATTCCGTTTGCACCAGAAACCTTTTAATGGCTCATTGAACGGTATTAGGCAATTGAGCAGGGAAACAGAAGATGCCGGGATAAAATTCGGTAAGCTTCCCAAAGAAACAGAAATTGTGCCGGTCACTATCGGGGCTATGTATGCCGAATGGGTGAAATTTCCGGGAACTTCGGATGACAAAGTCCTATTGTATTTTCATGGAGGAATGTATGTACTCGGTTCCCCTCAGAGCCATCGTGTACATGTAGTGAAATTTGTTAAAGGAAGTGGCATTAAAGCGTTGGTTTTTGATTATAGCCTTGCCCCCGAGCATCCATTCCCAGAAAGCCTGAATGATGCACTTGAGGCTTATGATTACCTGTTGTCGCAGGGATTTGAACCAAAAAAAATTGTTTTTGCCGGCGACTCAGCAGGTGACGGGTTGTGCCTTGCCACGTTGCTTGCCTTAAAGGAAAAGGGCATTCCCCTTCCATCAGCGGCGGCTGTACTTACACCCTGGACTGACCTGACCCTCTCGGGGAATTCGTGCCGTTCTAATGCGGATGTCTGCCTTTCACCCAGGGGAAGTGCGGAATTATGCAGTGAATATTATACCGGCAGCAGTGACCGCCGAAATCCTCTGATCTCTCCTTTATTCGGCGATTTGAGGACTTCCGCCACTGCTTATTTCTGTCGGGACGAAAGAAATCCTGCTCGACGATTCTATGCAGTTTGCTGATAAGGCTAAAAAGGCTGGCGTAGAGGTGAACCTGCTGATCGGAGAAGGAATTTGTCATTGCTTCCCCGCATTCGGTAGCCTTTTTAGTGAGGCAAGAACTGCCCTGGATGAAATTTGTTTGTTTCTGAGAAAACACAGTGAATAGTTTAGCTGTTTAGATTTATCACGTAACGGGACCATTTAATGAAAACATACATTGCTTTGCTGCGCGGAATCAATGTGAGCGGAAAGAACCAGATCAGAATGGAAGAATTGAAAGCCCGGATGCTGGAAATTAACCTGGAGAATGTCCGCACTTATATCCAGAGCGGTAATCTGATCTTCAATCACATCGGTTCATCCCATACTGAATTTGAAAGTATGATTGCTGATAAAATAGCGACTGATTTCGGCTTCAACGTTCCGGTACTGGTTAAAACTGCAGTCGAAATTGACGAAGCCATTGAAAACAATCCTTTCATTTCTACCTACCTTTCCCATATTGATAAGCTGCACATCACTTTCCTTTCAGGTATTCCGGAAGAAAATTCCGTTTCAGAACTCCTGGCAGTAACCGATCCTTCCGATAAATTCATTATATCCGGAGATACAGTCTATTTATACTGTCCGAATGGATATGGTTCTACGATGTTTAGCAATACCTTTTTCGAAAAGAAACTGAAACGAACAGCCACTACAAGAAATTGGAAAACCATGCTTAAACTGGCAGAGATGATGAAAGAGTAACCTTCTATTTACTAATATCCATTAAATAGCTGAACATCAGTCCCTATGCACCTGGCATCGGGCAGCTACCACTAAATCCTATCCGGATCTGTTCCATCCTGATGTAACCCGGAGATTTAATACAACCTTTTACCGGAGAATCAACCCTTTAGGATTTTGGCAAATCCTGATTATTTATTATTGTATGAAACTATCCCGCAAACTGACCCTGTTTTGCATCATGGTAATGCCATTGTGTTCAATTATGGCTCAAAATCAAATGAATGACGCAGTATATCTGCATAATGGAAGTATACTCCGGGGTAAGGTAATTGAAACAGTAGAGGACCGGAATACGAAAATCGAACTTATTGGACATACAGTTCTTGTGATACCACAAACTGAAATAGAAAAAGTGGTGCTTGACGAACCTGTTTCTCAAAAAGCAAGCGTTGTAAAGCCTGCCGGGGTTGAAGTACAGCCAACAGTCAACTTTTTTGGCGGGAGTAAAAACTCAGCCGGGTTCACTGTGGTGACCGGATACAGGTTTCCATTCCGGCTTTCGGCCGGCGCGGGGATGGGTGTTGAATGGTTTACCTACCAGGTAATGCCTGTCTACGCTGATTTTACATACTGTCCGATAAAAGGAAACTTCACTCCCTTAGTTTATGCCCGCGCCGGGTATTCCTTTCCTCTGGGGAAACCAGCCGATGATCAATATTCTGATACCGATTATAAAGGTGGGGCCATGTTTGGGGCAGGCATCGGACTGCGCCGGTATTTTGCCAACCATAATGCTTTCATTTTTTCAATCGGGTACCGTTTCCAGCAGCTTAAAACTGTCACCTCTTACAGTTACTGGTATGGAAGCCAGGATGGAAACTGGATTGAGCGGATTGATCGTTTCAAAAGGATAGGAGTTTCAATCGGATTCCTGTTCGATTAATAAATGACAACACTGATAACTGATTATAAAAAATTCTCATCACCATGAAAAATACAACACATTCCATTTCGGCAGCTATGGTACTGCTGATGATCCTGGGTTTAACCGCCTGTAAGGATTCATTTGTCGAAAAACGCACCTATACGGCTAATGTGCCGGTATACCTGTCGTATTCCGATATGCGCCTTCCTGTTAAATCAACACCCGCATCCAGTGTAACGAATAACGGGAAGATATACATAAAGGACCATTACCTTTTTGTGAATGAGAAATACAAGGGCATTCATGTGTTCGATAATACAAATCCCTCCGCCCCGGTGAACCTCATATTCATTGACATCCCGGGAAACGTAGACCTGTCAGTTAAGGGAGATTACCTTTATGCCGACAGCTATGTGGACCTTGTGGTACTGGATATCCGCGATATCAG
>JANXXZ010000133.1 GCA_025350385.1 Bacteroidales bacterium | reverse complement strand
TATTTTAAAGATCAAGGTTTACTTTGTTTTACCGAAGTTTACAACAAAGCTCTAAACTCTATGAACCGCCGTATGCCGAACGGCACGTACGGTGGTGTGAGAGGACAGTGAGGGAAATAATCCCTCACTTCCTACTCGATTTGTTTCTGGCCTTTCGTCTTTTGACTTTATTACTGTTATCTGTATCTTATTTTTTGTAATAGCAAAAACCCCTTCCCCCTGTCATAATTCCATAGACTTTCGGCAAAAATCTTCGCAACAGCGCACCAAACCCAATGGCAAGAGCAATAATACTAAGCGGAAGCAGGATGTAGGTAGCAAACCTGTAATAAGGCAGCTGGTTTACTGCCATAAAAACTCCCCTTGTAGCATAGGCAACCAAAGGAGCATGGAATGCATAAATCATGAACGCGAATGCTGATAACCAGACAAACCAGGCTTTTTTCATGAACCAGGTTACAAAGGAGTTAAAGCCAAACCAGGCTGTGATCAGCCCGCTGAAAATTACCATTTTATGCATTAGTGCCAGCACCGGGTAGATGCCGTTCCCCAAGAATGCTTCCCCGTTGAAAGCAAGCCAGGTTTTCAGAGCAGCTAACACTAAAAAAACGAGTCCCAAGATTTTGGGATTCATCCAGGAAGCAGGCTTATCAATATTGAATTTTGTTTTATTCATCCAAACCCCAATGGAGAAGAAGAGCAGCCCTTCTCCCTCGAAGAACACAAAGCCCGCAGTTGAAAGCCACATCAGGAAAGCCAGTCCAAAAAAGATCCATCGGCCCAAGCGGTGCAGCACACACCATCGGATTGCCGGGTAGGCAATATTATAGATCAGCAATACCCTGATAAACCATAACTGGTAAGGCACCGGGATAACTAACCAGCGGAAAAGCATTTCGTACCAATGATAATCATGAAGGAGCTTACGTTGGGCATCGATCTGCACAATTTTTGACCCGGCGATGATATCGCGGGTAAAAGGAATCAATTCGAATAACCAGGTTAACAGCAGTCCGATAGCGCTCCAGATAAGATAGGGAAGGAGCAAGGTTCGGAGACGTTTGCGGGTACGTTCACCATAGGGTCGGTAATCGTGCTGGGCAAAGAGTAAACCCGATATGATAAAGAGCATCGGTATCCTGAACCGAAACAATCCGTTGGCCAGGAAATACACGGTAAAAGTGGTGAATCTCAGGGATTCATGAGGCAAGGTCCAGGGTTGCAGGTAGTTGATCTCCAGGTTATACCCATGAACAAATACAAGCAAAAACATGGATACAAACGACCAGAACCTGAATTTGAGACTGTTAAGGTCAGAGATTTTCTCAATTTATGCGGCAATATCAGGCATAAATAAGTTTTGAGAGGCGAAAGTACGAAAAGTGGGTTTGATCAGCCAATAATTAGTGACTGGCGATTAGTGACTAGGGAATAGGGTGTGAGACTGGGCAGGTAGCGAGTAGGATGTAAGGAGTAGGGAGAAGTGGTTTTTCACTAGTGGCTAGTTGGCCAGTGGTTAGTGGCTAGTGGCTGTTGCCTCATAGATTCCCGATAAATCAATTTGCTCAAACATTAAATCTACCTTTGCAGAATCCCATGAATCTCTACCTCGCGCCATTACACGGTTTTACCGATGCAACCTTCAGGAATGCATATTACCGGTATTTTGAGGGAATTGACCTGGCAGTTGCTCCCTTCATTTCGCTCACCCATGGCGAAAAGATTACACGGGTTAAGGTAAAGGATCTTGCTGCAAATGTAAATCAGCTTAAACCCGTCATTCCCCAGATCTTAGGTAACGAATCGCAGCATTTCATTTTACTATGCAAGTACCTGCATGAACAGTTGGGTTTTCAAGAAGTGAACTGGAACCTTGGTTGTCCGATTAACAGTATAGTCCGTAAGAAAAGAGGATCTGGCATCTTGCCTCATCCAGGAATGATTGACAAACTGCTTAATGAAATTGTGCCGGCCATCCCCCTGAAACTCTCCGTCAAACTAAGGCTTGGGTTTTACAATACGAATGAATTCCCGCCAGTAGCAAATGTTCTTAACAGTTATCCCCTGTCTTCCGTTACCATACATCCACGGTTGGGAATTCAGCAATATGAAGGTTCAGTTATGCTAGATGCACTGGAGGAGGTTTTGCCTTTGATTCGTCATAAAGTAATATACAACGGTGATATTCACCAATATAGAGATTTCGTGGCTGTTAATAAACGGTTCCCGCAATTCGACGATTTTATGCTGGGCAGGGGAGTGTTCATCAACCCCTTTTTACCGGAACAGATTAAAACTGGATCGCACGCATTACCGGCCGATTCAATGATGCGTTTTAAAACATTTTACCGGGATCTTGAAAATGTTGAAAAGCACTCAAGACGGCTTTGGATGAGTAAGATGAAAGAATACTGGAAATATTTCGGGATATTTCTGAAGATACCTGAAGCAACAATGGTTCAGGTCCTTCGCTGCGAGTCGCCGGATGAATGGAATAGGCTTATTTCAATAATTCTTGATTTAGGAGAAGCCCCGTCACAGTTTAATGGTTAATAGCGCCGGATTCCAGGAATCATTATCTTCGGTTACTACTCGATATTTCTTTCTTTCTTTTCCTGCTTATCCTACTACCTTTTATTATTGTTATCAATGATTATTTTTGTATTGAAGGTTCCGTTAACAATGGTAGAAATTCAGTTTAAGAAACGATAAAAAGAAAAATACGTTGCGTAACAGTTGCGATTTATCTCAACTTATATTAACTTTATATTAACTATTCCCATCGCTAATTGTTTAAATCAGTAAGTTAGTAAATTTGAGCGGGATTATAATTGCCAGTTAAAATGAAGACTCTTTTCGTAATGCGTCATGCAAAATCGGCCCTGGGATCACCCGATCAGACGGATCTTGATAGGCCACTGCTTGAAAAAGGTAAGAAGCGTACGAAACATATCATCGATTACCTTCTGAAAAAGCAGGTAAAAGTTGATCTTCTTCTCACCAGCCCGGCAGTCCGGTCAAACGAAACGGCCATAATAATGGCTCATGGACTTAATATTCCGGAATCGAATATGCGCGAAGAAAAGTTGATTTACTCGGCTGATTCCGACCGCCTTTTCGATCTTTTTTACGATTTGCCTTCTTCTGTAAACAAACTGATGATCATAGGCCATAACCCGGCTGTTACCAATTTTGTGAATATATATCTGGATGAGAAAATTGATGCCTTACCGACCTCAGGCGTTGTTTGCCTGTCTTTTGAAACTGATGACTGGACGCAGATCGCTTCCTGCATGGTGAGGGTGGATTTCATAGTATTCCCTAAAATGCTTGGTTAGAATTGCGTCCGATTCTGCGATCGTATAATTGATCCATGACGAATAATTAAAGAATGTAATATCCTCCTGTATAATCATTGATTGAAAATAAGAATAAATCGTTTATGTTTATGGAATAAGGTGAATTAAAGTAATTCATAATTGTCAGTTAAAGGCTGAAACCAATATCCAGAAATCCAGCCTTTAAATCTGTTCAGTTATTCCCTATGTACAGCTATCTCATCTGTTATTAATTTGGTTTTATTGGTCACATGGAATTACTCACAAATTGTTTATTTTTAAAGGTGTTAGTGAGCTAAAGGTTCACCAAGATTGGAAACTATCATCATCTTCGCCTGCATGACTGCCGTCCAGGCTGACAAGGGTGGTTTTTCTACAATCATGGCTATTTCATCTAAAATTTAGAACAGTAACTCGGCGTTAACTAAGTGAAACGTGCAGAATATTTACGTAAAATGTGAAGTGAAAAATCAGGATATTGCTGTTGTTTAGTGAACTAACCCGGGCAAAATTTGTCGCATAACTAATGGTTCAATTCAAATGGCGGAATTCTTAAAAACATTGTTATCAATTTCCATAATGCTGCTCTTGTTATCGGGCGAAAATTCGGTATATGCCCAGGAAGCTACCGGAAAAGGAAAGCTTGATATTTCGGCAGACATCATGAGCCGTTATATCTGGCGTGGTCTGAACCTGGGCGGTTCTTCGCCAAGTATCCAACCATGCATTGAATACGGATATGGCAATCTGGCAGTCGGAGCCTGGGGCGCCTATTCTTTCAGCAATTCAAGTGCTTCACAGGAAGTTGATCTATATCTTTCCTATACTGTAACCGACCTGCTGACGTTTACAGCAACTGATTACTACCTTCCCAAAGAGGATACTCTCAATCATTATTTCAACTATAAAAAGAACGAAACCGGGCATTTATTTGAGTTATCAGCTAAATTCCTGGGAACGGATAAAATCCCGTTTACTCTCCAGGTCGCTACAAATGTATATGGTGCAGATGCAAAAAAGAACAATGGAAATAATCAATTCTCCACCTATATCGAAGCAGGATATAATTTTAAGATTCAGGATACTGACTGCAATGCTTTTTTAGGTTTTACTCCCAACAAGCCGGATGAAGCAAAAGGAGAAACCGGGTTTTACGGACCCGGACCCGGTGTTATCAATCTTGGACTTACAGCTACAAAAGAAATTAAGATTACAGATAAATTCTCACTCCCTGTGAGTGCTTCGCTCATTACCAATCCGCAGGCTGAAAATATCTTCCTCGTTTTAGGCATTTCGCTTTAAATAAGTCCACTAATTACTAACTAATTAATATTAAGATGGATACTGGTTCAACCGGGTTTATGCTGCTTGCATGCAGTCTTGTCATGCTTATGACCCCCGGACTTGCATTCTTTTATGGAGGACTTGCCTCCAAACGCAACATCCTGGCTATTATGATACAGAGTTTTGTATCCTTAGGCTGGACAACGGTACTATGGTTTGCCTTCGGGTATTCTCTTTGCTTCAGCGGCGGTGCGGGAGGGATTATGGGCAACCTCGATAAGGCATTTCTGCATGGAGTTTTGCCGTCATCTATGTATTCGAATGGTAAAATTCCTGAAGTTGTCTTTATCGCTTACCAGATGATGTTTGCCATCATTACTCCTGCGCTTATCACAGGCGCTTTTGTAAACCGCGTTACCTTTAAATCGTACATCATTTTCTTAACGGCCTGGCAAATACTTGTTTATTATCCGTTCGTGCATATGATATGGGGTGGTGGTTTGTTGGCTGAATGGGGCGTTCTTGATTTTGCCGGAGGTATAGTGGTCCATGCAACAGCAGGATTCGCGGCACTGGCTTCTGTTTTTTATGTAGGTGCACGTGTAAACAAAGTTTCAGTGCCTAACAGCATCCCGTTGGTTGCAATCGGAAGTGGCTTGCTCTGGTTCGGATGGTATGGGTTTAATGCCGGGAGTGAAATTTCTGTAGATTTTATTACCTCAACCGCTTTTCTTAATACGGATGTCGCTGCATCTTTTGCAACCGTTGCCTGGGTTGTTGTGGAATGGATTCACATGAAGCAACCTAAATTTATCGGCTTACTGACCGGGGGTATAGCAGGTCTGGCCACAATTACTCCCTGTGCAGGATATGTTCCTTTATGGGCAGCGCCTATCATTGGCACTGCAGCCGGAGTAGTTTGCTATTTTGCCGTACAGCTGAAAAACCGTATGAAATGGGATGATGCCCTCGATGTATGGGGAGTTCATGGAATAGGCGGAGTTCTGGGAACTGTCCTTCTGGGCGTTTTTGCATCCAAAGCTGTGAATGCTAACGGAGCGGATGGATTAATCTACGGCAATACTGGTTTTTTCTTTAAACAATTTGTTGCGGTAGCTTTTGCCTCGGCTTATGCTTTCCTTTTCACCTATGTTATGCTTTCTCTCATCAACCTTGTCACTAGGGTTAGAGTAACCGAAGCTGAGGAACAGATGGGACTGGATTTGGCGATACATGGTGAAAAAGCATACGACGAAGGATCACTCTGATAGCAGATTAGCTGCTTTATTCATTAAAGAAGCCCTGGTTATTCCGGGTCTTTTTTTTTAATTAAGAAAGACACGGTAACAATGCTCAGGACAGATGATTTATTTCATTTACAATGGGATTGCTTGTATTTTGAAATAATATCAGACAGAATAGTTTTGTTCGTAAGTCCATTTGTAAGCTGTATCTTTTTTGATCGTCCGGTTTTGCTGTCATCGGTCTTATATTCCAATGCTTTGTCACTAAACCAAAGGTTGTTTATTGAAATATCATCTTTTATATTTCCTTTGTTAAATATCTGTAGGGTGAAATCATCAATATTAATTCTGAAGGAATCGATGGTATCCGCTCCTGTGATCCATTCCGTGATTGGTTTGTGGCTATACCGGATGAAATAGTTACCAATAAAACTGTTATAATTTCTGATCCGGTAATACTTCTGTTTATAAAAATCCCAGTCTGAATCAGTCAAAATAAGGCAAAGTTCAATTGTATCATTCTTCCAACCTGTGATTTTATAAGGATAATTAAATGCAATATTATCTGATAGTTGAATCTCTTTCAGGCATGGATCAAATAATACCAGTTGATTAGGATCATGCCGGGCTTTCAGAATGCCATGCTTATTGAAGATGTACTGGTACGTAGATGATGGATCCTGAAAATAGTAGATATTTTCCTGGATATTGGAACAGCTATTTATCTGCAGAAAAATGAAAATACTCCCCGTTACCTGGGAAATCTGTTTGAATCTCCTCCTGGCGGGCTTTAGGATTCCGGTCGTTTTCATAATCTTGGCGTTTCTGATTTAAACAAATATTTTCCAATATATCCTTAACGTTTAATAGTAATAAATTATTCGGGTCTTCACGGAGTCGGATTTCCCGAACCTGAATTCAGAATTAAATCGTATAAATCATCAACCTGTTTTCAAAATATCCTCCAATGCAGCCTGTATAGTGCCAAACCGGAATTGGAAACCGGCCTGGATCAACTTCTCCGGGTAAACCGTCTGCCCCCCGGTGACAGTCGCGGCCCCTTCACCATAAAGAAGTTTTAACGCAAATGCAGGAACAGGAATCACTGTAGGACGGTGTAAAGCCTTCCCCAATGTTTGGGTAAAAACCAGGTTATCGACCGGGGACGGAGCCGTGAAATTGAATGCGCCTGACATCTCCTTATGTTCAATCAGGTATTCGATAGCACGAACCATATCCTGAAGGTGAATCCATGAAAAGCCTTGCTTCCCGGAAGCTATTATTCCTCCAAGTCCGATCCTGAATGGCAGTATCATCTTTGCCAATGCACCGCCGCTTTTTCCAAGAACTACTCCTGTCCGGAGAAGAACAACCCTTGTTTCGGCAGGTGCCTTCAGGGCTTCAACTTCCCATGCGAGGCTGATTTTTCCAAGGAAATCATCAGAATAGGTGTAATCATTTTCTGTATGAGAGCCGGTGTCCCGATAAATTCCAATCGCAGAGCCTGAAAGCAGCAATCCTGGCTTCTCTGGCATCAGGAAGATAGCTCCCACCAATTTCCGGGTCGTGAGAATCCTGCTATCATGCAGAATTTTTTTTTGAACTTCGGTCCAGCGGCTAATAATAGGGGCTCCAGCGAGGTTAAGAACCACATTGGTTCCTTTGAGTTTAGCAGCCAGTTCTTTAGCCGGCATGCTGATCTCCTGGCGCGACAGATGCAAAACTGTCCATCCCTTTGCAAGTAAGTATTGCGATACTGCACTGCCAATGAAACCGTTGGCGCCGGTGATTGCTATTTTCAAAGTAATTTGATAATTAAGTATTCTATAAAGTTAACAATAATGTATTGGGAAAGTTAATTATATGCTAAAAACATCGGGATAATGGAAGATATTGGAATTTAGCTATTTTACCGCGGAGTCACGGAGTACCCAGATGGATACAGAGAATGAAGCAGGAGTTAACAGGATGAATGAGTTTTCTCCGAATTTCTCTGTGAACTCAATGCCTCCGTAATTAATCCTGAATCTGATTGATAGGAATCTCAATCCTGCACAATAATGCCCAATACACCGATAATCCAATCGCCTCAACACGCATTCATCTTGACTTTAACTATCCCGCTTCTGTTACTGGAATAACAATTGATTCCCATCATATTCTCAAATATTTATACCTTTGCGGCTGCTTAAAAGGTTATTTTCATTGTAATCTCACTGACCAAATCAATCCAATGGATCAGAAAAACGATAAACTCTTTCCGGAATTCCCTGCTGTAAGCACTACCGAGTGGGAAGCAAAAATAATTGAAGGCCTTAAAGGCGCCGATTACCAGAAAAAACTAATATGGAAGACGAATGAAGGTTTCGATATAAAACCTTATTACCGTGTCGAAGATCTGACCGGCCTTGAATATCTGGATACCAATCCGGGTAAATACCCTTTCGTTCGTGGAAGCGACACCAAAGCCAATATCTGGGAAATACGGCAGGATATGGATTCGTCCGATCCTGAAAAGGCAAATGCTCAGGCTGTGGATGCTTTGAGAAGGGGTGCAACCGGCATCAGTTTCGGAGCTGCAATGATTAAAACTGTTTCTGACCTCGAGACCTTACTGAAAGGAATTTGCGTGGGTGAAACAGGCTGTCATTTTGGAGCAGCCACATCCTATCCTGATCTTATCAGGCTGATGGGTGAATTTGCCGGTAAACATCATCTTAATGCATCCGTAATCAAAGGCTCATTTGATTTTGACCCGATAAGTTACCTCTTACTCGAAGGAGAATTCTGGATATCGGAAGAGTTTGACATGGGCCAGGTCGCTGAAATGGTGAAACTTGGTAAAAAGTTGCTTCCTTCAATGAAAGTAATAACCGTAAACGGGCAATATTTTCATAATTGCGGTTCTACCATGGTTCAGGAACTTGCTTTCAGTCTCGCTGCAGGAAATGAATACCTTGCAGCATCTACCGGGAAAGGGCTGAGTATTGATGACGTGGCTCCCCGCATTGTTTTCTCCCTGGCTATTGGCTCAGATTATTTCATGGAAATTGCAAAACTCCGGGCTGCACGGTTACTCTGGGCCCGTATTGTTGAACAGTATAAACCTGCAAATGAGTCATCCATGTTGATGAATATCCATTGCAGTACTTCCAATTTCAATAAATCCTTATTTGATCCTTATGTGAACCTTCTACGTACAACCACCGAATCGATGTCGGCGGTACTGGGAGGCACGCAATCGCTTAGTGTCATTCCCTTTGATGCATTCTATAAGGATCCTGATGAAATATCAACACGAATTGCACGTAACCAGCAAATTATCCTTAAAGAAGAAACTTATCTCGAACACGTGGTTGATCCGGCAGCAGGTTCATACTATATTGAGAATCTCACGGACACCATAGCTAAAACAGCCTGGGATCTTTTCAAAAAAGTGGAAGAAATGGGAGGGATGCTTGCTGCCGTTAAGGCCGGCTATATCCAGGAAGAGGTTGAAAAACAGGCCATTCAGCGCAAACTGGATGTTGCAACCCGCAAAACGATTGTGCTTGGCACCAACCAATACCCGAATGTGCATGAAATGATGCTTGAAAAGATACAGGAAGCCATTGATCTTTCTGAAGAATCAGAAGCAGAGGAAAAAGGTGAAAACGAAAAATCCACAACGTATAAAAAGCTGGAGATAATCCGTGCTACTGATGATTTCGATGATCTCCGTCTGGCTACCGAAGTTTATGTGGAAGAGGGTGGCAAACGACCTTCCGTATTCCTTTTAACCATGGGAAACCTTGCTATGCGTAAGGCACGTGCCATGTTCAGCACCAACTTTTTCGGTTGTGCCGGTTACAATGTGATTGATAAAGAAGGTTTTGCCACAACCAGCGAAGGTGTTAAAGATGCCCTGGCTTCAAAATCAGAGATCATCGTAATTTGCAGTTCCGATGAAGAATACGCTGTCATCACCCCGGAAATCACAATGGCACTAAAAGGGAAAAATAAGGATGTTCAGGTTGTAGTCGCCGGTTTTCCGAAAGATATAGTTGAACAACTGAAAGCTGTAGGTGTGGATGAGTTCATCCATATCAGGACAAATGTGCTGGAGACACTCACAAGATTCCAGGAAAAATTGGGAATACTCTGAACCCTTCTATCCTGAAGAATATATATTCAAGAAAAATTATCTCAACATACAATCATGAGACCCGATTTCAACACTGTTGATTATAAACCAGGAAAAACAACTATTCCCGCTCAGCCATTGGATGACGAAAATCAACCTGAATGGATGACCAATGAGCAGATTGCTGTAAAACCTGTATACACTGCCAGGGACCTGGTGAAAATGGAACATTTGCAGTATGCTGCCGGTGTTGTGCCCTTCCTGCGCGGACCATACAGCACCATGTATGTAATGAAACCCTGGACTATCCGCCAGTATGCAGGCTTTTCTACTGCCGAGGAATCAAATGCATTTTATCGGCGTAACCTGGCAGCCGGCCAGATGGGGCTTTCCGTTGCTTTTGACCTGGCAACCCATCGTGGGTACGACAGCGATCATGAACGCGTGATGGGCGATGTTGGGAAAGCCGGTGTGGCCATTGATTCCATCCTGGATATGAAAATCCTTTTCGACCAGATACCCCTTGATAAAATGTCGGTTTCAATGACCATGAACGGCGCTGTTTTGCCTGTTCTTGCCTTTTATATCGTGGCGGCTGAAGAACAGGGTGTACCAATGGAAAAGCTCAGCGGAACTATACAGAATGATATCCTGAAGGAATTCATGGTACGCAACACATACATTTATCCGCCCATTCCCTCAATGCGCATCATTGCTGATATTTTTGAGTTCACTTCCAGAAATATGAAAAAGTATAACTCGATCAGTATCAGCGGGTACCACATACAGGAAGCCGGAGGTACAGCTGATATTGAGCTCGCTTACACCCTGGCCGATGGGCTGGAATATTTACGTACCGGCATAAAGGCCGGTATCCCTGTGGATGCATTTGCTCCAAGACTTTCCTTTTTCTGGGGGATCGGCATGAATCATTTTATGGAAATCGCTAAAATGCGCGCCGCGCGAATGCTTTGGGCGAAAATCGTAAAACAGTTCAATCCTAAAGATCCCAAATCGCTGGCATTACGCACCCATTCGCAGACATCCGGGTGGAGCCTTACCATGCAGGACCCGTTTAACAATGTAACGCGCACCTGTGTTGAAGCCCTCGCTGCAGTATTGGGTCACACCCAGTCATTGCACACTAATGCCCTGGATGAAGCCATTGCCCTGCCAACTGATTTCTCGGCCCGCATCGCCCGTAATACCCAGATTTACCTGCAGGAAGAAACCAATATATGCAAAGTGGTGGATCCATGGGCCGGTTCCTATTATGTGGAATCGCTCACCCATGATATTGCCCGTAAAGCATGGAAACTGATTGAAGAAGTGGAAGCGTTAGGCGGAATGGCAAAAGCCATCGAGACCGGTATTCCGAAAATGCGTATTGAAGAGGCATCGGCACTGAGGCAGGCAAAAATTGATTCAGGCAAGGATACAATTGTAGGGATTAATAAATATCCCCTTGAGAAGGAAGATCCCATTGAGATTCTGGAGGTTGACAATACAGCAGTGCGCGATTCGCAGATCATACGTCTGAAGAAACTTCGCACCGAACGAAATAACGAAGAAGTCCAGGCAGCCCTTGAAGCACTTACCCATGCAGCCGAAACCGGTGAGGGCAACCTGCTGGCACTAAGTATTGATGCCGCACGTAAACGGGCATCACTGGGTGAAATCAGTTACGCACTTGAAAAAGTATATGGGAGGTATAAAGCCGTGATACGTTCAATTTCAGGCGTCTATTCGAGCGAATCGGAGGATGACGAAACCTATAACAAGGCATGTGCGATGGCCGATACATTCGCTGAACTGGATGGCCGACGTCCTCGCATCATG
>JANXXZ010000567.1 GCA_025350385.1 Bacteroidales bacterium | reverse complement strand
GGAATACCTGTCCACTGGTCGCGGTAATTGAACCGTGCCCTGAAACCCGCATTCAATCCGATATACCCGGGGTTATAATAGATAGGATTATTATAAAACTGGGAAAAGATCGGGTCCTGTGCTTTCAGGGAACCTATTCCGATAATTGTTATGAGAAGCAGCGCAATTGGTAATGATTTACGCCAGTAACCGGTAAAATTTTTCATTGCTTCTTGTTTTAGTTGCAGGGAAATTCATCGTTCAGGTGAAAGGTGAAATGACCGGGCAGATGTTTCAGTTTAAGTTTATAAAATTACAAATATTTTTATCCGATTGATTTTTTATCGAATTAATGTCACAGTTCCTGTAAAAGATTGTGGCATATTGTCATTGATGCCTACATTATGACCATCCCAGTATGTTCCGTCGATGAAAATTGCGCTGGCTCTCCACATGTAAGCTCCTTCAGGGAGTATCACATGGTTAACGGTTCCATCCCATCCTTCGGCCGGGGAGCCTTTGGAATCAAGCTTATCAGACGACCACAATTTATTTCCCCACCTGTCAATGACTTCAATATAGTATTTCTTAAGATTCAGACCGGCAGGTTTAAAGATGGTAACACCTTGTGCTGTGTTTTCCGGTGAAAAAGCATTGGGAACATACAGCCCTTTGAATGCCAGGGTGTAATCCATAGTTAGGGTATCGGCACAATCCTGGCCGTTCCAGGCGGTAAGCTTAACCGTGTACCTGCCATCCTGGTCATAGGTCACCACCGGACTTTCGGAATAAGAGGTTTTCCCGTTCCCGAAATCCCAGAAGTAATTGTTTCCGTTCATGGTCCCATTAATAAACTTTACCTGCCCCTGGATATTCTCATAGTTATCACCGATTGAGAATGCCGCTACAGGACTGGAGTTGATGGCAACTTGCTTTATAATGGTATCCGAACAGCCATTCTCATCAATTACAGCCATTGTGGTGTTATAAATACCGGCTTTGCTGTAGGCAAATGAAGGATTTTGTTGCGTGGATGCTCCGAGCAATTCGCTTTCACCATTGAAGTACCAGTTCCAGGTTTTGATCCGGGCAGAGGCAGTATCTGTTGCGTCAGTGAAATAAACCGGCTTGCCCTCGCAGTTGTTTGCCCATGTAAACCCGGCCTTTGGCATTGCATAGATTGAAACCGTCTGAACAAGGGTATCCGTGCAGCCCAATGTGCTGGCTGCGACAAGGTTCACATTGTATTCGCCTGACAAAGGATACAGGTAAACAGGATTCTTTTGGGTTGAAGTTGCTCCTGTGTTCTGAGGATCTCCGAATTTCCACTTAAAATCCCTGAGTTGTGAGCCATTTAAATTCGTGCTGTTGATAAACGGCGTCGCGTTTCCGATACAGGCATTTTTCCAGCTGAATCCTGCTTCAGGGGCCGGATTTACACCCACCGGACGGGAAGAAGTATCCGTTACGGCACCTCCGACCATATTGGTGGAAATAATGAGTTTCACGATGTAATTTCCGGGTTGTGAATACAGGTGGGATACAGCATTTGGCTGTGTAGTGAAGGTTTCAATGGTATTATCACCAAAATCCCAAGTCCAGGAAGCAATCGGCGCCTGGCAGGTGCTGTTTTCGGAAAAGTACATCGTACGGTTCTGACAAACCACGGTATCCCGTATTGCAAAATTGCTATGAATACAAGGAAGCCTTCTTATTGTGTCGGTAACGAAACTTGTGCATCCGCCATTGCTCAGGGTTGTAAGTGTTACCACATAAATACCAGGGTAAGGATAGTTGTGAACCAGGTCGGGATTTGCGGGCGCACTTACAGTCGCACTTGTGCCATCGCCAAAATCCCAGGTCCACTGCACAACAGTTGCCCCGGTTGTTTTATCGGTGAAGCTCACTTTGGCATCACAAGCCCCTCCAATCGCGCTGAAGTCAGCCTGAGCATACGGAGCAATCATAACCGTTTGATGTACAGTTTTAGTGCAGTTGTGGATATCAGTAGCTTCGAGGGTAACCACAAACGGACCCGATTTGCTGAACGTATGAGAAGGGTTGCGTAAGTATGAAATATTTTCGAAACCGGTCGCAGGGTCACCAAAGTTCCAGGCAAAGGAGATCAGAGAGTCGCCCACAGGCTCGAGAATATTGGATGTAAACCAGGTGGTTGCTCCTACACAGGTCGCTGTATTGTTGATAGCTATCTTCATACCGCCGGGTATGTAAACCTGCTTTATCAACGTGTCGGTGCAGCCGGAAGTATTGGTAACAACCAGTTTTACCAAGTAGCTTGTATCCGTATTCCCGAAAACATACACAGGGTCTCGTAATGTTGAGTAACTGCCCGGTGCGAATTCCCAGTACCAGGAAGCAATAGAGGACTGTGCGCTTGTAGACATATCCTGGAATACAACTGAACCATTATGACAGGGCTCGGCTGTGTATTGGAACTGTGCCTGTGGCGCAGGAATTACATTCACCGGAATTACCGAAGTGGTTGTGCATCCGGCATAGGAGGTAACCGTGAGGGTTACATTATAGATGCCTGTTGAAGGATAACCGAAAGTCGGATTCTGTATTGAGGCAGTATCCCCGGTTGAAGCCTGAACTCCGAAATCCCACGACCAGGATATGACAGGAGTGCCATCAGGACTATAGCTCTGATCGGTAAATTGTGTTATGTTATTGCCACAGGCTTTGTGTGTTGTAAACATGGCAACAGGCAGGGTGTGAATGGCAACAACATGCGATACAGCATTCTCGCAACCATCAAGATTGTCAATGGTAAGTGTAACGGTATAATCACCTGCCGATGCATACTGGTGACTAGGTGAAGCCATTGTTGAAGGAGCTGTGCCGTCGCCGAAATCCCAGCTATACGCTGAAACAGTCGAAGGGATTACTATAGTTGTGTCGGCATTGAATGTTACCGCTGAACCATCACAGCTAGGATAGCTATGCAGGAATTCCACAGCTGGTGGAGCAACAATTGTTACTACCTGCATGGAAGTATCAGTGCAGCCATTTGAATTTATAACTGTGAGCAATACGTTGTAGGTTCCCACAGCGCTGAACTGATGATACGGACTTTGAGTTGATGATGTATTATTTACACCTGAATTCGGGTCGCCAAAGTTCCAGTTCCAGGCTGCGATGATAGCCGTTCCTGAAGGCTGTGAAAGGTCGGTAAAGGCTGATGCCTGGCCTGAACAGTTTCCTGTGTAGGAATAGGCTGCAAGCGGAGCCGAGTTCACATTGATGGTTGTACTCAGGGTATTTTCGCAGCCGGTTGAGGTATGAATCGTGTGCGTAACAGTATAACTGCCGCCACCGGAATAGACATGGCTGATATCCGGATTTGCAGGGGCCTGAATCAAGGTATCGCTGCCATCACCGAAATCCCAGTACCAGCTGCTTATCACTCCATTTGAAGTGCTTGAGTTATCATTAAACAGTACAGCGTTATTGCTGCAGAGCTGGGAACCGACGCTAAACTGTGCTATCGGAGCTGCTGTTACCTGCACCTGGTGTACTTTGGTGTTTGTGCATCCGTTCAGGTTCGTGATCGTAAGCGTCACGGTATAGGTCCCGGGGTTTGCATAGATATGTCCGGGATCCACTTCGGCTGATGTACTGTTATCGCCAAACTGCCATAACCATGAAGCCGTATTTGGAACATTTACAAAAGCAGAACTCTGGAACATCACCGTATCGCTGGCACATCCGTTATTATAACTGAAGTTTACAGCCGGGGCATCTTCAACCGGAACCATCTTAACAATGGTATCGGAGCAGTTATTCGTTGCGTTTACCACCAGGGTCACAGCATAGTTACCGGCCTGATTGAACGTGTGTAATGGATTTTGAAGGGTTGAAACATTCGAACTCCCTGACAAAGGATCGCCAAAACTCCAGTTCCATGAAATCACACTGCCTTGAGAAATATCGTCAAACTGAACAGGATGAGCAATACAGTTCCCTTCAAAGTTAAAATTAGCAAGAGGGCTCTGAAGGATAGTAACTGTATGGATAAGTGAATTGGAACAGCTGTCGTTGGTGATAACGTTGAGTGTTACGTTGTAATTCCCGTAACCGTTATACTGGTGCATAACGTTTGGATTGTCAGGGTAATTCACTGTCTGTGTTGTGCCATCGCCAAAGTTCCATTCCCAGCGCATGATATAACCTACCGATGCCGAGGAGTTGCTGGTAAAATGAACCAGGCTCTGCGAGCAGGCCGGCTGGTTGTAACTGAATACCACAAATGGCTGGGGTACAATATTAATTGTATGGGAGATTGTATTCGCACAACCTGCCAGATCAGTGATGGTTAATGTTACAAGGTAGTTGCCGGCTGCAGTATAAATATGTGCAGGATCCTGTGTATTTCCGGTAAGGCCATCACCAAAATTCCACAACCAGGTTGCAACATTTGCTGTGTTTACTGACGATGCCGGATGGAATTGAACCGCTGAACCGGCGCAATGATTTTCGGAATAAAAATCGACTGCAGGGGCAGGACTGACAACAACTGTTTGAACAACTGTGCCTGAGCAGCCATTGGAAGTTTGCACGCTAAGGGTTACCTGGTAGCTTCCGTTTGAAGCATAATTATGTGTTGGATTCTGTATGGTAGATTCATTATTAATACCCGAAACAGGATCGCCAAAATTCCACAACCAGCCTGATATAGTTCCGATGCCGCCGGTTTGGGTAAGATCAGTAAATTGTGAAGGAGTACCCTGGCAGGTGTTTTCAACCGAGAAGTTGGCCGAAGGTACCGATTCAATGGTCAAAGCCTGGGTTTGGGTCGAGGTGCAGCTGTCGCTGGCGGTTATCGTTAATGTAACCGTGAAATTACCTGAAGCAGCGTAGGTATGCTCTACATTCGGGTTACCGGGAACAGTGACTGTCTGAGTATTTCCGTCACCAAAATCCCAGACCCATTTTACCACGTTTCCGGTATAGGTAGCTGAAACATCCCGGAATTCAACCGGGACACCTTTGCAGCGTTGCAGTCCGAAATTGAACATAGCAACAGGCAATGGATTCACCACGACAGTGCGTATCCTGGAAGCAGTGCAACCACTCAGATCGGTGATGGTACAGCTTACCTGGTAGCTGCCAGGGGTTGTATAGGAATGCACAGGGGATTGCAGGTAACTGATTCCTCCGTCGCCGAATTCCCAATACCAGCTTGCAATATTCCCCAGAATCATCACCGAGGTATCAGGAACGAAATGGGTATTTTCATCAATACAGGTATGGTAGAAGGTGAAATCAACAGGGGTTGCAGGCAAAATCACTACCGGTTTCACGATGGTATCCGTGCAATTGTTGTAATTGCGGACTACATGTGTTACGAGGTAAGTGCCCGGAGCGCTGAACTTATGTTCAGGGTTCATAAGGTTGGAGAAATTATCCAACCCGGTTGCCGGATCACCAAAATCCCACCACCACTCAACTATATTACCCGGACCATTGGCATAGGAAGCATCCTGGAATGAGGTATTTGCCTCCAGGCAATTATTGGTAAAATTGAAATTGGTTATCGGGGCGGGTATCACCTGGACAGGTACTGTAACCGAAGCGATACAACCGAATGAATTGGTGATAGTAAGGGTTACATTGAATACGCCTGCTGTATCAAAATCGTGCTTAAGGTTAGGATCAGCCGGGAACACAATGGTATCACCAGGCGTTCCGTCACCGTAGCTCCATATCCATTTCGAAATATAACCATACAGGGTATGCGAAAGATCGGTGAATTGTACCGACTGGTTCGAACAGTTGGGTGTGCTGTACTTAAAGTAGGAAACCGGGATTTGTGAAACAAAAACCTGATGAATGACGGCATGAGTGCTGCCCGACAAATCCACTATGGTAAGTGTTACCGTATATTGACCCGGAGCGGCATATAAATAAACCGGATCCATTACTGCTGATGTGGATCCGTCTCCGAAATCCCAGTGCCAGCTGGCTACATCGGCCACATTGGTTACCTGGGTATTGACAAAGAATGAAACGGGCAGACCATCGCAGGAATAACCCCAGCTAAAATCAACTCCAGGGTTACTGCTGAACCTGAGTGTAAGCGTGTCGCTTAGCGCATTGCATGGAGAGTTCCCGAATGCGGTAAGAGTAAGAATTACCGATCCCGTGGCATAATCGGAAGCACTGGGAGTATATACGGTATTCAACGTGGCTGAATTACTGAATAAGCCGCTACCCGAGGATGACCAAAGTGTGGAACTTGCATTGGAAGTTGTTGCCTGCGTAATCGTATATGAACACGTATTACAAATCAAAGCACCTGGCCCTGCATTTACAAAGACTGCAGGAATAATGGTAAGTAACTTGCTGTCCACATCATCAGGACAAGGGAAATTCGATCCGGTGAGAGTTAACATTACCGTTCCATTCGCAATATCTCCTGCACCCGGAGTATAAGTGGTAGCCAGGGCATTTGCATTGTCAAAACTGCCGCTTCCCGATGTGCTCCAGGTAACTGTTGCCGAATTCTGGGCTGTAGCATCGTTGATTGCATAGGAAAATCCTGAGCAAACTGTTCCGTCGTTGCCGGCTGATACTGCCGGCGTATGCCTGATAGTCAGGATTAACTGGTCAGACAATGAACCAAAACATGGAAAAAGAGCGTTTGCCTGCATGGTTAAAGTAACCATCCCGGTTAAAAGATCAGCAGCCCCCGGCATGTAAGTCGGAGTTAGGGAGTTCCCATTGACAAATGTACCTGTACCTGTAGTGGCCCAGTTAATTGACGAGTAGGTTGATGCCGAGGCGCCGCCGATTGTAACAGAACTTCCTTCACATATTACCAGGTCAGGACCTGCATTAACCACAGGCATTCCTATTATATTCACTGTCTTGTTGTCGGAAACACTCCCGCATCCTGCATTGGAAGCAGTAAGCGTTAGGGTGAAGGTTCCGGCTGTTAAATCAGCAGCACTGGGTGAATATGTGGGAGAAAGAGTAGTAGCATTAATAAAAGTACCTGTTCCTGAAGAAGTCCAGAGCAGACTGGTATAATGGGATGCATTAGCATCATTTACCGAATAGTTTGCACTCTGGCAGCTAAGAGCATCGGCTCCTGCATTTACTACCGGAGTTTTATCTATTATTAGCTGTACTAAGTCGCTTACTGCAATGGCGCAGGGAGAAACGGGATTACCCGTCAGGGTTAATTCCACAAATCCATTGCTTATATCCAGCGCCGATGGGGTATAGGTTGGCGTTAAAGTCGTTGCGTTTAATAAGGAACCGCTTCCGTTACTAACTGTCCAGTTTACAGAGGAACAGTTTGTGGAGCTTGCCCCGGAAAGAACGTAGGGCCCGGTGCACATATGGGCATCAGTACCGGCATTTACCTGGGGCTGGCTTACAAAATCAAGCACCATCATATCACTTGCACCGGCACAGCCGGCCAATCCGTTCACCGTTAGGCTCAGGGTAACCATGCCTGCTGTTATATCGGCCGGGGAAGGGGTATATACAGGGTTAAGTGCGCTGTTGCTGATAAAGCTACCCGTTCCCGAAGTTGCCCATGACACCGATGAATAATTTGCAGCCGTTGCTCCTGAAACAGTATAAGAACCATTCGAGCATGATGAGGCATCAGGACCGGCATTTGCTATTGCTGCCGGCATGAAAGTAAGTAACAGACTGTCAGTAGCTGCAGCTGCACAGGGTGAAGCCGGCTGGGCTGTCAGAACCAGTGTCACACTGCCTGCAGCCAGGTCGGCCGCACCAGGGAAATAGGTTGCTGCAAAAGTGTTCCCGTTGCTGAAGGTTCCCGTTCCTGTAGCGGACCAGGAAAGACCCAGGTAATTGGTGGCCGTGGCCGAAGGAATGGTATAGCTGTTCCCTGCACATACCTGGTCATCAGCTCCCGCGTTGGCTGTTACGATCGGGTAAAAGCTCATGGTCAGCGCATCACTGGCTGTATTCAGACAAGGGCTCAGACCGGTGCTATTCAGGGTCAGAATCACGCTTCCCATTGATAGGTCGGCTGCTGAGGGTACATAGGTCGGCGACAGGGTGGCTGCATTTATAAAGGTTCCCGTTCCCGAAGTTGTCCAGGATAAGGTGGTATAGTTAAAAGCCGAAGCGCCGCTCACAGTATAATCGCTGTTGCGGCATACATTTACATCTGCTCCCGCATTCACCGTGGGAATAGGTATTATACTTACAAATAACGTATCCGTAAAGCTGGTGTATAAACAGGCACCGGTGCCGCTGGTATTCAGTACAAGGGATACTGTGCCCATTGTAAGATCATTAGTGCCAGGGGTATACACCGGGTTAAGAATGGTATCGTTACTGAAGGTCCCGTTGCCCGTGGTTGTCCAGAATACAGAACTGTATAAACTGGCTGTGCCGTTCAGCTGCAAAGTTGCATCGGAACAAACGGATGCGTTTCCTCCCGCATTCACCACTGCCGGACCACCGATATTCACTGTACCGCTCATCCAGGAGGTGCAGCCTTTCAGGGTATCAACAGCCTTTACAGTATAACTGCCAGGGGCCTGCATCCCGAAATTTATGGGGCTACCTGTTCCGCCTATGGTAAGGCCGGTGCTAATACCATTTTTGTAAAGGGTGTATTCTGCTCCGCCTTCCGAACCATCAAGCCCAATGACCGCGGAAACACAAATTGCTCCCGCCGGAGTAACATTAAATGCAGCCGGAAGGGCAATGATGACCGTGGCACCATTCATTACATCCTGGCAGGTTGTTGCTCCGCCAATTGCTAGTATGGTATATGTTCCGGTAATAAGCTGAGACCCGAAATCCAGCGGACTTCCGGTTCCGGAAATAGTATCTATGTTAAAGGTATTATCAAGAACCAGGACATAATCTGTTCCTGCCTGTGAACCGTTTAATGTGACTGAAGTGCCCGCACATTGCATCCCCTGCGGATTAATAGTGAATATCAATGGCCTGGGTTGTAAAATAACGTTGCCGGTCATAGTGGTAGCGCAACTGTTAGCTAAACTGACACCAATAATCGAATAAGTCCCGGGTATATTAATTATCCCAAAACTGATTGCAGAACCGGTTCCTGCAACAGGAGCACCCACATTTACAATCCCGTTGCGGCGAAGCTGATAATTTACGCCGATTTCAGAATTATCAAGTCCCAGAGTGCTGCCAGTGCAATTGATTCCTGCAGGCATTACATTGAAAGCCGTTGGGCTAAGCATGATCATTGAATTGCCATTCATCGCAGTCTGGCAGGAAGCCGGAACTGAATAGGCTACTACTGAATAGGTTCCGGCTATCATCGGAGTACCGAAATTAAGGGCTGAACCCGTTCCGGCAAGGGTATCGATCGCGAAAATACCATCACGGAACAGGACATAGTTAACGCCGGTTTCCGATCCGTTTAGAGTAATAATAGTACCAGGGCAATGATTCCCTGCAGGTAAAATAGTAAAAGTCAGGGGCATAGGTTGCAGGAGAATGCTATCATTCATGATAGCTACGCAACCGTTGCTGCCGGCTGCTTCAACTGTATAAATACCGGCAATAGTCTGAATGCCGAAACTGATAGCAGAGCCGGTGCCGACTACAGGAACTCCGACATTTATTATTCCGTTACGTCTTAACTGGTAGTTAACTCCCAATTCGGAGTTGTCAAGGCCGAGTATATCGCCGCTGCAGGCAACACCTGACGGGGTAAGATTGTAAAGTATCGGACGGGCATCAATTATTGAGGAACCACTCATGGTTGCCTCGCAAAATGTCGATGAACTGTACGTCACAACCGTGTATGTTCCGGCTGTAATCTGCGGCCCGAAATTCAGCGCTGCTCCGGTACCTGCTAAGGTATCCAGGTTCACGGTCCCGTTAAGCACAAGGATGTAATTCAGGTTCAGTTCGGAACCATTTAAAGTAATACTCGTGCCTGCACAATGATTTCCGGCAGGGGCTACATTAAAAACTGTAGGAAGAGGCTGAAGAACAACACTCCCGGTCATTAAGGAGCTGCATCCGGTAGTAATGTTAACTGCTCTTACGGAGTAAGTCCCTATAACGGCCTGGGGCCCGAAAGAAATTGGCAGACCTGTTCCTGCAACGGGACTTCCTGCATTTACGGTTCCATTCAGCAGTAATTGATAGGAAACACCTACCTGGGATCCGTCAAGGCCAATTGAATTACCCATGCATACTATCCCGGCCGGGGTGAGATTGTATTTTACAGGACTGTCGTTAAATACTGCTACACCATTCATCTGTGTTATACAGAATGAGTTTTGGATCACTGCTATGATTGTATAGTTACCTGCTGTGAGTTGTACCCCGAAGTTCAGGGCTGAGCCGGTGCCATGGATAGTATCCACGTGAATGGCATTATCAAGCAAAAGAATATAATCAACCCCAACCTGTGATCCGTTCAGGCTGATTGCATCCCCTTCACAGGCAGCGCCATCAGGCACAATTGAAAAAAGAACAGGATCAGGATATAAGGTAGCGCTATCATTCATGTAGGAAACACAATTGGTGGTGTCGCCTATTGCTATTACCGAATAAACACCGGGTAACGTACCAATACCCATGTTAAGCATCGAACCTGTTCCCGGTACCGGTGCACCTAAATCAAAAGTGCCGTTCCAGCGTAGCTGGTAGCTGACAGCTGTTTCTGAACCCGAAAGGATAATCATTTGTCCGGGACATAAAATACCGGCAGGGATTACATTGAAAACCTGGGGTGCAATACTGATAAAAGTACTGCCGTTCATGATGGCCTGGCAACCGGTTGTCATATCTACTGCCAGCACAGTATACGTTCCGTTCGCTGTCCGCGGGCCGAAATCAAGAAAGCCGACTACACCAGTTCCGGGGATTGAATCCACGGCAACGCCATTAAGAAGCAGGTAATAGTTTACTCCCAGGTCAGATCCGTTAAGACGGATAATAGTACCTGGACATTGTTGGCCTGTAGGATCAATCTTATATATAGTTAGAGGCGGATTTACCACAACTGTAGCGCTTCCACTCATTGTATTAACACAACCTGTGATCATATTAGTTGCCACTACAGTATAGACTGAACCCGAAGTGAGGTTTCCAAAACTGATCGGGTTTCCGGTGCCGGCAACCGGAGGTCCAAGTGCAACACCACCCTGAAAGAGCTGATATTGGGTATTGGTCTGAGAACCGCCGATACCTACTGGAACACCTATTCCCGGAGAACAATAATAACCTCCGCCGGTCACGCTAAATTGCGCGGGAAGAGGATTAACCACGACTGACACCGTTGCCATTGCTGTGTTATAACCATCGTTAACTACTACATTATACAAAGTAGTTGCCCCGGGCGATACCCATGGATTTTGAAGTAAGGAAATCCATGCAGGACTTCCCGCAGGGACGCTGGTCCAGGTATAAGAATAGACACCTGATCCTCCGGAAGCCACGCATGCTAATTGAGTCAGTGAACCGTCATTGCATATTTGATTTGGGCTGGCTGAAGCAACTACGTTGAGTGCGCTTCCACTCAGACTTACAGTAACCTGGTCAGTATTAGTACATCCGTTTGCATCCGTGACAACCAGACTAAAAGTTGTAGCCGAGTATAGATTTGTGGTATTGGGAGTTGTAGTATTTGCTCCACTGGCTATGTTTACAAGCGGTAACCAGGTATAATTAATAGGTGGTGTTCCGCCTGATACTGATCCGTTTAGTATTGTACTGATTCCGAAAGGAATTGTAAAATCAGCGCCTGCATTTGCAACCGGGCTGGGATTGATTGAAACAACCACACTGTTACCCATATCGGAACTACAGCCATTCAACAGGTTGGTAGCTGTGGCTATGTAAGTACCGGCGATTGTCTGATTTCCAAAATTGAAAGGAGCACCTGTACCAGATTGCGGTAGCCCGATTGGACTGCCGTTACTAAATAACTGGTAATTTATCCCTATTTGGGAATTGGTCAACCCTACAAGGACACCTCCACCCCCGCTGCAATAACTACCTCCGCCTGCCATAAAATACTGGGCAGGTGAATTATTTACGGTAACAGTGTAAGTGGTCGTGGTTGTAGTGCAGCCATTGATTGTTCCGGTAACCAAATAAACAGCATTACAAGGTGCCCCGGTATTATTGAAAAGTATCTGCGAAATTACATTTCCTGATCCGTTACTGTAACCCGTAATGCCGGCTCCCGATACTGTCCACGAAAAATTTGTCCCCGGAAGTACGGCGGTCAGATTCATGATAATCGTATCGCCGGAGCAGATTGTTTGCGCCAGTGGAAGTGAATTAACTGAATTTGCCGGCTGAACGGTTACTATTACTGTAATCGGAAGCCCGGTGCATCCTCCTGAAACCGGAGTGATTATATAAGTAACATTATGAGGGGCGTTTGATCCGTTTGTCAATATCTGTGCAATAAAATTTCCGGAACCACCGCTAAATCCGCTTACTGAACCAGGGCCACTGGCAGTCCAGGTAAATGTGGTATTCAGCAAAGTAGAGCTCAAAGCGATACTGGTTGTATCACCTGAACAAATTGTTTGTGCGCTGGGTGTCGCTGTGGCAACAGGTGTTGGATTAACCAAGATTTGAAGCGGGGGAGAATTAAGTCCAGCACCGCAATTTGAATTTACACCTTGTACAGTCAGGACCCCACCCGAAGATAGTGCTGGGAAATTAAGACTGATGGAATTTGTTGCAGTTGTAGCAGTATCGCCATTCGGTAAAGTCCATAGATAAGTCTCAGCAAATAAAATTGGAGGAATTGTATATGGTACATTGGTTTGTCCCACGCATACCGGGCTTGGGCCAGAAGGAGATACTGCTGATGTTTCAGGAAGCCTCTTGATAATAGGACTAGTGTTGGCGGAAGTTGATTTGTAATACCACCAGGAGTTGAAAAATACTAAATTACCTTGATTATTTGTTGGCCAATTATGGCAGGCGTTAGCAGCGCTGGCATAAAGACAACCGGTTAAATTAACACAAACAGGACCGCAACCCGGAACCTGAGAATCATCCCAGAAGATACTCAGCTTGGAACTCCCGCTTGGAACCGGCCTTACCAAATCGACCATTAATCCGTAGTAGTTGGTTTCTATATCGTAGATGGGCAAGTGGGTAAGTCCATTCAAATAATCAACATTTACATTTACCGTAGCTCCGTTAACAAGCAATTGCCCGGTACCATCTTTCCCGTTCCAGTAAATAGTATCCCAGGAAGTACATCCGGGAGACCCTAAAATATCCGCATTAAGTTTTATATCTTCTCCATTATTTATTCCTTGCGGATCGACATCAATTGTCAATTCTATTTTCCCAGGCTTATTTACTTTTACCAGAAAATCAACTGAACCATCACATTTCGAAATTGTTTTTAAATCGCAGATCTTACCAAAAGAGCCTGTCGGGAATATTAAACTATCCGGATCATTCAGAAATATCTTAAACTCAGGCAGATCCCCTGGCCAGGAGGCCTGATTGGGTGCCAAAATTGAGAGACGGTCAGTATACCAGTTTCCCGTATTTATAACCCCCCAATGATTACAATAAAACATGAAATATCCACCTTCCCACCTGTTAATGTTCAGTTTGGTAACAATGGAATCATTAGAGAGAATATAAAAATCCGTTTGTGGAGAATGGTTCCCTGCTATCCGATCGGTAAACTGCCATGCTTCACTCCACAACCTGCCTGGTTTTACAATATTTCCCTGGTAAACACTAATATCGAAATATTCGATCGAAATGTCTTGCATATTGTTAGTATTACCGGCAGCATCCTGAGCAAATTCAAGGTAATAATTTCCAACTTTGGTTGGAGTCACTACCAGTGGAGTATATCCGGTTGGATTCACAACACCAAATTTTGGGCCTGCCACAGCCTGATTCCAATTTGGAATATATCCGGGATTCCCCACAGTAGGTTGTGAAGTCAGCGCGTAACCTGGAACCACCAGGCCATCGGGATCACGCAATTGGTAATATAAAGCAAAACCAGAAGATTGCTTAAATCCAAAATATATGATTTCAGTACTGGGATCTGAAACATAAACATTAAGTCGGTAAGGTGCAGCGCAACCTACCGTTGCAAATGGAATTCTTTGTCCGGCGGCTGTCCATCCGCCGGTAAATAAAATCAGTCCTAAAGATCCGTTTGCAGCATTCGGAGTTGTTGGCTCAAGTTGTTTCGTCCCTTCTGCCCATGAATTCAATGAAACAGCAAACAACAGCAGTATGAATACTGTTGCATAGCACACCCGGGCTAAAAAGGTTTTCAAAGGATTGTTGAAGCTACTCCTGAATGGAAAATTCTTCGCCTTTGACGTAAGATCAGTACTCAGGGAATCTCTGCTGTAGTCTTTTTCAAAACTATAGATGGATTTTGCACCTTTGAAAAAGGCTCGTGCACGAAGGAAGAAAGCAGTCAAAAAAGTGACAATAGATGAAGAATTGTAGCTTTTGAGAAGTTGTAGAGATCGTTTCATACCTATCCGAGTTTAAGTTAAATACAAGATATCCAACTAATTAGTAATTCCCACAATGCTGATTAGAGATGACTATCCAGAAAATTAATAACTTTTTACTCAGGAAGTAATATGGAATAATGAAAATAATTATAGTGAACCTCAAAAATGACTGAAGAAGCCTCAATAGGGACTTTAACAAAGAAATAACTACCAGGTTAGTCTGTTCCTTATCCAACTCTTCCAACAATTTTTTATAGAATGTTCAATTTTCAAAATCTGCAGAATTATGCGAAAATATTGTCAAAATAAAAAATTGAAAGATCTATTTACAAAGTCAGAAGACTCAGAGAGTCCTGATTTTCGCCTTGTCTCTCCTCGCCCAGTCCCCACTCATCTTATGTAAAAGCCTATCATGGATAAAGCCACATTTTTAACAGACTCTTAGCTTTCCCGAATAAAAAATCCGGAGATTTTCAAGTATTAGGATTTAGCTCCCTTTTTTGAATATTATGAGATGTATATTCATAAAACAAATACATTATTCATCGGTTTAGCAAATAGCAGCAGCTGATTGGTTGAATAATAGCCTGTTGAGTATTGGGGCAGATCTCCAGGTCAAAGGAACTGCCACTGAACTTTCAGCAGGTTGGTATGGGGTAAGCTTAAATGCAATCAAGCTGACAGGTATCAGATAAGAATAAAGAAATTATTAATGCCAGAAGATAGGTTCCTGGCTTCGTTATAAAAATTTTCACGGTGCATTCATATTTTGAAATGAATTTTTACCTTTGTTTAGCTTTAATTGATCTCTGATTATGAAAACTGCTTTCCGGATATTACTTTTTTTGTCAATAGTGTTATCTGGTTTACTTATAGTATCATGCGAACCGGATGATACAACAGGAATTGACCCAAATGATTCCAGAAACGAATATGTTGGTGTTTGGCAATTTATCGAAAGCGGATTCCTTAAAAGCGGTCAATCGCAGAGTTATGCGGTTACCATAAAGAAAGATCCCGTGAATAGCAGCCAGGTGATATTGAATAATTTCGGGAATCCGGGTAGTTCGGATATTAGCGTTACAGGAGTGGTAACCATAAGCCAGATAGTTGTCTCATCCCAGACATTAAGCAATGGGTGGGTTATTGAAGGTTCGGGAAAACGCACTTCGGCTGGAAATATGGATTGGACCTACTCCATAACTGCCGGTGGCGATATTAACACCTATACCGCTAAAGCTACCAAACAATAAAATATACAGTTTACAAAGCTGATTAAATTAAAACAGCCCTGCTATTCAAAGGGCTGTTTTAATTACATTATTATTGAGGATTTTTTTTCTTTGTCCCCAGTATATACTTTTTACTGTCGGTTTCTTTTTTAGCTTTGCCTTTCTGCATTTCGGCATCCATCACAGTCAACCGATTAATTACTTCCGTATAGATATCATTCAGTTCGTCGATATGCTCAATATAGTATGTAAGACTGCGGTTAAAATCGTCAGGCCTGACACTGTTCTTTTTAAACACTGCTGCGTACTGTGCTTTCTGGTAATTTGAGTCAGCCGGAAGGGTATGCTGAATGTTGCCTGCCCTGAGGGCAGCTTCCGCCAGATTAATATCAACCAACATATCAATCATATCACTTTTATTCAAAACACCACTGGGTCGTGAACTTAGAATGGGGCCGTCGTTATTGCACGATAGCAATGTGATTAATGCAAAAAACAATATCCACTTTTTCATTCGCGTGACTAATGATCACAATCTGACTATCTCACCTAACACCAGGCCAGAACATCCCGGTTCCTCCTGAACGAGGAATTATTTTCCCGGATGCCGAAGGTTGTACTCAGTGTTTAGCTCTTTTAACACATCTTTGGTGATATCAAGTGTATCGTTGGCATAGAGAATATTGCCCACTTTGTTAAAGCCAAGAATATAATCGAACTTGTACTTTTGATTATACCGGTGCAGGAAGTTCATAATTGAATCAAGCAGGGCAACATTCATGTTCATTTCATTCTGCTGCAGTTCAGCCGAATACTGATCGCGCAAGGCATTTATTT